>LCRO01000003.1:33743-128941 GCA_001004665.1 Candidatus Adlerbacteria bacterium GW2011_GWA1_54_10 | reverse complement strand
TTCGGTGAGCATTTCCTCGCGGACATATTTTTGTGAACACATTTCGCGTTTCTTGGTACAACGATAATAGTTATGTCCTTTTTGCACTTCGGCGGTAATGGAGGACAAGAATGGAAAGTAAAAATCAGGCATCCTCAAATGGCGCGTACAATAAAATTGTGAATACCATCTGGCACAACAAAGAGTTGCCGGCGGTCCTTGAGGCACTTCGTACCAGTGAAGAGGGGCTCAGTGTCAACGAGGCCATCCGACGACTCAAAGAAGACGGGCTCAACGCCCTCCCGGAGGCAAAGGCCGACAGCCTTGTGGCCATTTTCCTGCGCCAATTCCGCAGCCCGCTCATCTACATCCTGCTGGCCGCGAGCGGCATCGTGTTCCTCATGCACGAATACATCGACGGCTCGATTATCCTTGCCGTACTCTTGTTCAACGCGATTGTTGGCACTATACAGGAAGGTAAGGCACAGAATACGCTCTTGGCGCTTAAGAAGTTTGTGGAGACGACTGCCACCGCACTGCGCGATGGGCAGGAACTGACTATACCGGACCGCGAGGTGGTGCGTGGCGATGTATTGGTTTTGCAGGAGGGCGAGAAGATCCCCGCCGACGCGCGTATTATTGCCACCAACAATCTCAAAGTTGACGAAGCGTCCCTTACCGGAGAGTCCGAGCCGGTAAGCAAAACTCCCGAAGCGATACAAAAAGATGCGCTGGACGCACCCGAGCAGCGCAACATGGTGTTTAAAGGCACGAATATCGTCGCGGGGAACGGCAGAGCCGTGGTTGTTGCGACCGGACAAAACACCGTCATCGGTAAAATCGCAGTACAGATATCCACCATCGACTCGGAGATTCCGCTCAAGGCGAACATCCGCCATCTCTCCCGCGCCATCATCATTGTTGTGGCGGTCATCAGCGCCTTTTTATTTATTCTAGGTCTTTTCAGAGGACAGGACATAGTCACTATTTTTACGACCGTTGTATCGCTCGCGGTGTCTATCATCCCCGAGGGTCTGCCCATCGTCATCACGCTGGTCTTGGCGACCGGCGTGTGGCGCATGTCCAAGCGCAACGCGCTTATAAAGAAGCTGCAGGCGGTGGAAGCCTTGGGGCAGGCCCGAGTCATCGCGGTAGACAAGACCGGCACCATTACTAAAAATGAGTTGGTGATCCGCGAGGTATATACCGACAGCAAGACATTTAAAATCGGCGGCGTGGGGTACGAACCGAAAGGATCTGTTGAACTTAACGGTAAGGTGGTCGATGCCCCCAACCATCCTGAACTTCTCTTTACGGGCAAAATGGCGGCGTTCTGCGCCAATGCACGAGTAACCTACTCGGAGGCCGAGGGCCGCTGGCGCGTGTCGGGCGACCCTACCGAAGCCGCTATACGCGTGTTTGGTGAGAAAGTAGGTTTTATGAAAGACGACCTCTTGCGCGAGTCGCCGTTTGTGGCGGAGTTACCGTTTGACTACAAGCTCAAATATCATGCCACGGTCTACAAAGTAGAAAGTAAGAATTTTCTCACGGTCGAAGGCGCTCCCGAAGCCGTACTCGCGCTCTGTACGCAAATCCGCCGCGACGGCGAGAACAAGCCAATGCGAAAGCAGGACAAGGAGGAGCTCGAGGCAGTCCTTACGCAGATGTCCGGGCGCGGATTGCGCGTAGTGGCCGGAGCGGTGCGCGAACAAGTGCCGTCCGCACTTACTCCGGATGCGGTGCGCGGCCTTACGTTCGTAAGTTTTTTTGGCATGCAGGATGCCCTGCGGCCCGAGGTGGCCGAAGCCATGGAGCGGGCTACCGCGGCAGGAATAAAGGTCGTCATGATTACCGGCGATCATAAGCTGACCGCTCGCGCGACAGCCAAAGACGCGGGTATCTGGAAGGAGGGCGACAAGGTGTACACGGGGACAGAAATTGACGAGATGTCCGACGCGGAGCTTGCGGCAAAACTCGAGGGAGTATCGGTCTTTGCGCGGGTAACGCCGGAGCACAAGCTCCGTATCGTCAACGCCTACAAGAAACGTGGCGAAATAATCGCCATGACCGGCGACGGGGTCAACGACGCACCGCCGCTGGTGGCTGCCGACCTCGGCGTTGCTATGGGCAAAATAGGTACGGAGGTTGCTAAAGAGGCGGCCGACATCATCCTTCTTGATGACAACTTCGGTAGCATTGTTTATGCAGTGGAGGAGGGCCGGAGTATTTACAAGACCATAAAGAAAGTTATTTTATATCTGTTCTCCACAAGTCTCGGAGAAGTATTCGTGATAACCGGCGCATTGTTGCTCGGATACCCCCTGCCCGTCCTCGCAGCACAGATTATTTGGCTCAACTTTGTTACCGACGGGTTTCTTGACGTTGCGCTCGCTATGGAACCGAAAGAGGAGGGACTTCTCTCCAGCGCGTTCAAGAAGCCCAATAAATATATTGTTGACGGGCTCATGGCGCGGCGCATGGTGCTTATGGCGCTCCCGATGGCGTTGGGCACCCTATTTCTCTTCCAAGGATACTTTGAAGCTGACTTGGCGAAAGCATGGACTGTTTCGCTCACGACGCTCGCGGTATTCCAATGGTTCAACGCATGGAACTGCCGCTCCGACAGCAAATCAATATTTCAGATGGATTTCTTCTCCAACAAATTCCTGCTCGGTGCTACGACGCTCGTGATATTTCTTCAGATACTCGCAGTGTATACGCCCTTCCTGCAAGGAATCCTGCGCACCGTGCCGCTCTCCCTCTCTGAATGGCTGATGATTATTTCGGTCGCGGCGTCAATAGTGGTGGTGGAAGAGGCGCGGAAATACCTGTATCGTAAAAAGCTCAGCCGTACGGCTGAGCGACCGGTCGAAGCATATGCTTCGTAATCTCTATGGAAAACACAACCCAGTATTTTACCCGCAAGGCGTATACGGCTACCCGTTCTTTTTTGCGGTATTGGAACGGGCCTAAGCGGACTGCCCCTATTCCCAAAGGGAACGGCTTGAAAGTCGCCTTCATTCATAACGATAAGAAAATCGCGACTGGAGCGCACCACATCAACGAGCTTATGAGCAACGCCCTTGCCGAGCGCGGTGCGCGGGTACGTAACTTCTTCCCTCGTCACCAGTTGACTGATACCCCGGTCCACCTAAAAGGTATCGCCAACATACTCTTTTTTCATTCGCTCCTCGAACACAAGGAGGAAATTCTTAAAAATCATATCATCCAAGGCACCACCTACACACCGCTCCCGTTCCTTTCATTCAATGTGCCGGTGGTGTGCCATTTTGGTTCTACCATTCGCGGCTACCTTGACGCCGTACCGGCAACACGCCGTCTTCCCAAGGAAGAGCAAGGTGTGTTCAAGGAATTGGCAAAGCTAGATATCATCCCTGAACTCGACCTTAAGACTTTCCGTCCCATGGAAGATGTCGCCGATATCGAAGCGGTCGCGGCCACTCGCGCAGCTGCATGTATCGTTACCTCGAAAAAGGTAAAAAACGAGCTTATGGAAATGCAGATACCAGAGGAGCGCATAACGGTCATACACAATGCCATTGAGGACTACTGGTTTGAGCCGCAACGCCCTACGGTAACTCAGCCGCCTCACTTGGTCTTTCTTGGCAGGCTCGGAGGCGATGTATTTACCCTCAAACTCAAAGGGTTCTCGCGTCTCGTAAACTTCTACCGCGCTTTTCCAAATACGCCAAAGACTACGGTCTGCATGACTACCAACCGCAAGCTCAAAGAGTGGCTGCACATAGCGTTCCCCAAGCACTACATGTATACCAACCTACGCAAAGACCTTATCCCGGGAGCCTTAGCACCACTCTACGGCAGTCTACTCTTTGTTTCTTCCCGCTACGAAGGGTTTTCTCTTAGTCTAGTGGAGGGTATGTCGCAGGGATTGGTGCCAATTGCATACTCGGTCGGCGTCGTGCCGGAAGTTATTAAGAACGGAGAAAACGGCTATATCGTTTCGACTATGGAAGAGGCCTGCGCCCGAGCGCGAGAGCTTCTGGCGGATGATCAGAAACGCCTTGTCATGGCAGAGGCAGCTAAGGCGAGCGCGAGTCAATTTAAGAGCTCCCATATTTCTAGCCAGCTCTTATCCTTGTACCAAAATCTTAGGAGAGATAGAAAGACCGCCGCGAACGGTACGGAAATTAAACCATCCGTTACTGCCGTATAAAATCCTTTAACAAAGAAAGGTATTTTTCTTGCAGTTCCTTCTCCACGAATTCGTGAGTCAGAGGGGTCAATCGCCCCCTCTCAGCAATGTCGGTACACGCATCAAAGTAAAAACCATCCGGCGTAGCGATGTGTGTGTGTCGGATTTGTCGGATTTCGGAAAAAGTAGCCCAGACCCGAAGGCTTCGGCAAAGCGCTCTCGGACGCGCTAGAATACCCTTATAGGGATCGGCTCACAGAGTTTGAATCCCGAGTGGCCAGCCTTACCATGAAATATCTAGGCATTGATTACGGCACGAAGAGGATAGGGATTGCGGTTTCCGACGAGGGTGGCCGCGTGGCTTTTCCGCTTGCGGCTGTCGAGTCCGGACGCTCGGCGCTCTCGGAAATTGCGGAGCTTGTTAAGAAAAACGGCGCAGAAAAAATAATAATTGGCGAGTCGCGCAACTTCAAGAACGAGCCGAATGCGGTGATGGAGGACATCGAGCGGTTTAAAAAAGATTTGGAGGAGCTCTCGCATTTGCCAATCGAATATGAGCGGGAGTTTTTTACCAGCGCTCAAGCCGCGCGTCAGTACGCGCCCGACGGATCGCGCAAAGAGAGCCCCTCGCAAGAAAAACTTGATGCCGCCGCCGCCGCTTTAATTTTACAAGGTTATCTTGATAGGCAAGGGAATGGGGAGTAGGTTGTAGGTAAATGATTACGATAGACGAATTTAAAAAATTGGAGATACGCATAGGCGAGATACTTTCCGCCGAGAAGGTTCCCGACACCGACAAGCTTTTACGGCTTGAGGTCAATTTTGGAGTCGAGCGGCGGCAGATAATCTCCGGCATCTCGGAATACTTTCCGGAACCGGGGGTATTGGTCGGAAAAAAAGTCGCGTTCGCCTACAATCTTGAACCGCGGGTCATACGCTCCCTCGAGAGCCAAGGGATGATTTTGGCTGTCGGCGGGGGAGAGGAGCCTTTTGCCTTGCTCGAAGCGCCGGGCGCCTCGCCCGGCGCAAGAGTGAAATAAATATGGTATCGTAGTGCGCAATTGCCCTCGTAAGCTAATGGACAAACTGTCGGGCTTCTATCCCGATCTTGGAGGTTCGAATCCTCCCGAGGGCGCATGCACCCTTAGCTCAGTTGGTAGAGCAGCGCATTTACACTGCGAAGGTCCCAGGTCCGAATCCTGGAGGGTGCACACTTCGAAGAGCTCAATGTAAACATGGAACCGAAAATCTTATACGAGGATAGCGAATTAATCGTCGTCGACAAGCCCTCTGGGTTGCAGGTGATCGAGGACAGGCACGCCGAGCGCGAAACCCTGACTGATTGGTTGCGCAAAAAATATCCGGAATTCCATATCGTGCACCGCATCGACAGGGAGACGAGCGGCGTCTTGGCGGTCGCGCGCACGCAAAATGCATTCGAGTTTTTAAAAAAACAATTCAAGAACAGGGAAGTGCAGAAAGTTTATCGCGCCTTTGTATACGGCAATCTTAAAGACGAGCGCGGCATAATAGACAAGCCCATAGGGTCTGCGCGCGGCGGCCTCGGGCCGCGTAGCGCGCGTACGCCGTACGGCACTGTCCGCGATGCGGTTACTATGTATAGGCTTATTAAAAACACGGAGGGCGCGGCGTATGTGGAGATTTTCCCAAAGACCGGCCGGACGCACCAAATACGCGTGCATTTTGCCGCGATTCAGCACCCTATTTTGTGCGACAAACTTTACGCGCCGGGCCGACCGATGCTCCTCGGGTTTAATCGGCTCGCCCTCCACGCGCTCTCGCTGCGCCTCAAACACCCAAACGGCAAGGGGATGTATTTCGAAGCCCAGCTCCCGCAGGATTTTTTAAGCGCTTCGCAAAAGTTCTTTGCTCCGGAGAGATAAACACGACCCCAACTCCTCCACAAAGAACTTTTGCTTCGCTTTATCGATTGTGTTAAACTGCGCCGGCATGAAATCCGCAGTCAAAATTTCGCCTGTTGATATGGATGCGCGCAGGAAGCTCGGCATTCGCGCAGGAAACACCGTGCGCGTATGGCAAAAGATAGAGGAGCTGAAGATAGGCAAGGCGGCCAACAAAAAAGAGGTCACTACCCGCAACGTGCGCAGACAGGCTTTCGAAGGTATGGTGCTTGCGGTCAAACACGGCACGGAAGCCGGAGCGACTTTTACCGTGCGGCGGGTCGCGAGCGGGGTGGGGGTTGAGAAAATATTTCCTCTCTATTCGCCGATAGTAGATTCCATAGAAATATTGCGCCGCGCGCGGGTGCGGCGCGCCAAACTTTACTTTATCCGCCGCAAAGCCGCGAGCGAGATTAAGCACGCCATGCGCCGGCAGATGCAGATCGGCAGTGCGGAAACTGCGGAAGAAAAATCTTCGGAGCCCGAGGCTCCACAAAAAGTAGAGATTGCGGTAGAATAATTTCGTTTCAATGCCCAGGTGGCGAAATTGGTAGACGTACTACCTTGAGGTGGTAGCGCCCGCAAGGGCATGGGAGTTCGAATCTCCCCCTGGGCACTTGGTAGTAGAATATTTGTATGGCGATCGTGGTGTAACGGTCAACACTGGAGCTTGTGGAGCTCTCAATCCGGGTTCGATTCCCGGCGATCGCCCATGAAGGAAACCAAACAGCGGTTGGAGCGCTCGGCGCTCGCGGTGACGCGCGCGGTGGGCTCGCCCGCGTCCATAATCGTCCACACGATAGTGTTCATCGCGAGCTTCGGCGCGGTGTATGCGCGCCTACTCCCCTTCGACAGAATGCTGCTCGTATTGACGACTGCGGTGTCGCTCGAGGCGATTTATCTCGCCATATTTATCCAAATGACCGTGAACGCCCAAGGCCACGCGATAGAGGAAGTCGAGCAGGACATAGACGAGATACAGGAAGATATTGACGAGCTCCAAGAGGACGTAGAGGAGATGAGCGAGGAGGAGAAAGAGGATGAGATACGCAAACAGCAGCAAAAACAAACTCTCGAGCAGATACACGACGGCCTTAAAAAATTAATGCAGGATGTTGAGCGCCTGCAGAAGAAGCAGTAAAGATAGGGCGTTATAATGATTGATATATGTCCGAAAAACTCAACATCAGTCCCTCCGTGGCCATCGTTACTGCCGGTATAATCATTGCAGGCGCGGTCCTTTATACAAAATACAATCCGCCGCAGGAAGCAGCCAATGACCGACAGTCAGCAACCGCAAACGTGCGAGCGCCGCGCGCCGACGACCACCTCTACGGCTCTCCAAGCGCCGCCGTAACTCTTATAGAATATTCCGATTTTGAATGCCCATACTGCGCGCGCGTGCACCCGACGCTTAAGACGCTTGTAGACAAGTCAGGCGGGAGTGTCGCATGGATCTATCGCCACCTCCCACTTCAGAGCATTCATGCGGAGGCGCGCGGGGCGGCGCTCGCGGGCGAGTGTATAGCCGAGCAGTTGGGGAATGACGGATTTTTTGAATTTTCCGAGCGCGTCTTTGCGGACCAAAGCGTGATGAGCACAGCTAAGTACAAAGAATATGCACACGCGCTTGGCGCTGACATTGCACAATACGACACCTGTACGGCGTCAGAAAAATACGCTTCCAGAGTGGACGCCGACACGCAAGAGGCCTACGCAAATGGAGCCTCGGGCACGCCCTTTACCGTCGTTTACGGCTATGGGGAGCAAGTGCCGGTTTCAGGCGCCATGCCGCAAGCGCAGTTCGAGTTGGTAATAAGTTCGCTCAAGGCCCGTCATTAGCCAAGTTAAGAAGTTAATAATTTTTTTATATGGACAAACTTTTCGAGGGCGTGTGGGGCGATTGGTTTCGCAGGGGCGTTGTGGTTACCGTCGTTTTATTGGCGGTGTTCGTCGGTCTTAAGGCCTTGGCGGAGCTCCAGGGACTGCGCTACATAGGCGCGGGGCTTCCGCCGGCGAACACCATAGACGTTACAGGGTACGGAGAAACATTTGCCACGCCCGACATCGCCACATTTACCTATTCGGTCGTCGCCCTAAAACTTACCGTTGCCGCGGCACAGGAGGACGCGGCAGAAAAATCAAACGCGATAGTTAAATATTTGAGGGACTCGGGCATCGCAGAGAAGGACATCCAAACGAGCAATTACTCGGTGTATCCGCAATACGAGTACAGCCAAGTTCAATGCCTCTCGTACCCGTGCCCCGGCGGCAGGCAAGTTCTCAAGGGCTACGAAGTGCGCCAAAGCACTACGGTAAAAATTCGCGACACCGCGAAAGCTGGCGACCTTTTGACTGGCGCAGGCTCGCGGGGCGCCACGGAAGTGTCGGGTCTGCAGTTTACATTTGACGACCCGCACGCGGGGCAAACGCAGGCGCGGGAAAAAGCGATAGCCGACGCCAAAGCGCAGGCCGAGGTCCTGTCAAAACAGCTCGGAGTTCGGCTGGTGCGAGTGGTCTCCTTCAGCGAGAGCGGCAGTCAGCCTGTATATAAATTGCAAGATGCTTACGGCCGCGGCGGCGCGGAATCGTCCGTGACGCCCGCGCCCGATATCTCCGTAGGGGAGAACAAGATAACAAGCAACGTCTCTATCACGTACGAGATAAAGTAGTTGACCAAAAAAACCCGGTGCTGTAATATACCAGGAATTAAGGCCGCGCAGGCCTTTTTTCTTAAGAAATATGTTTAATTATCTAAAAGAGGTACGAGTTGAGATGAAGCACGTGTCGTGGCCTACGCGCCGGCAGGTGGTAGCCTACACGGTAGTCGTCATAGGCATATCGCTCATCACCGCATTCTATTTAGGGCTTCTTGATTACTTGTTTACTGCGATAGTGCAGAGAATTATCTAACATGGCAAAACAAGACACATCAGTGGGCAGGGCATGGTATGCGATACACACCTATGCCGGATACGAGAACGCCGTGGCGCGCAATTTGCGCCAGCGCATCGAGTCGCTGGGCCTCTCCGATAAGATCTTTCAGGTCGTAGTCCCGACGGAAAAGACCATAAAGATAAAAGGCGGCAGGCGAGTCGAGGAGGAGGAAAAGGTATATCCCGGCTATGTGCTCGTGGACATGATAGTGGACGATCAGTCGTGGTACGTTGTGCGCAACACGCCGCGAGTGACCGGATTCGTGGGGTCGGGAGTTAATCCCGTGCCTCTTAAAAAAGAGGAAGTGGATACCCTGCTCGGGCGCATGCAGGCCGTCGAGGGCACCGTCAAGCATGCCATAGACCTTTCGCCGGGAGATGCGGTCGTTATTGTCGACGGCCCGTTCAAGGAGCTCGACGGCAAAGTCGGCGAGGTAGACGAGGCCCGCGGAAAGGTCAAAGTCCTGGTTCCCATGTTCGGTCGCGAGACTCCCGTAGAGCTGGACTTCTTGCAGGTCAAGAGAATTTAAGGTAACATTCCGCGGAAACTTACTTCGAAAAGTCCTCGGGTCGTCCTTCGGACTCAACCAGACATTTTCTCAAGAAGTTTCTGCTCCATAACATTACATGGTAAAAAAAGTAGTCAAAAAGATAAAAATTATCGCGCAGGGCGGCGCGGCTACGATGACTCCCGCAATGGGGCAGGTGCTTGGCCCGGCTGGCATCAACATCGGCGAGTTCCTGAAGAAATTCAATGACGCGTCCAAGGACATGCGCGGGGACCTCGTTCCGGCGGTCATATCGGTTTACGAGGACCGCTCGTATGATTTTATGCTTAAGACTCCACCCGTGTCCTCGCTTATTTTGAAGGCGCTCGGCAAGGAAAAGGGCAGCGGCAAGCCGAACCTCTCTAAAATAGGCGTGCTTACCAAGGCGCAAGTGAAGGAAATCGCAGAAAAGAAAATACCAGATTTGAATACCGACAATATGGAAGAGGCTGTAAAAATAGTCGCGGGCTCCGCCCGCTCAATGGGCGTGGATATTAAGTAACTATTTCTCCAACGTAACAAAACGGTATTTTAGGCCGTTGAATTCGTGCGGTTCATCGGCCACCGTTTTTGTGAATATGTCTTCATACGGCGGAAAAAATACATCTCCATCCTTTTCGTCTTCTATAAGCGTCAAATACAGGCGGTCGGCATATGGGAGCATCTGCTCGTATAGCATTGCTCCGCCGCCAACAAACACTTCTTCGCCGTCGAGAGAACGTGCTTTTGCGAGAGCTTTTTCTATAGAATGCACCAGGAACACGTTTTCGAACCGGAATTTCATATCGCCGGCTTCGTCCGGGTAACACAGCACGATACTGGTGCGGCCGGGAAGCGGCTTGCCGAGGAGCGCGAAAATTGACTCGTACGTTCGCCGACCCATGATGACGGGGTGCCCCGAGGTAAGATGCTTGAAGCGCTTGAGGTCGTCGGGGATATTCCACAACAGTTGATTTTGCTTGCCGATGGCGCGGTCCTTGCCGAGAGCGGCCACGACGCTTATACGGGGTTGCATATGGTTAGTATGCATGATTTCATACCAGCATGAAAAAGGGGAGAAAGGTGGCCGTCAAAAACATTCTTGCCCAGGGTTCCAATCTCCAGGATCGTTTTATCCCCGACCTCAAAGAGCTCAAACGTGTGGTCGGTGACCTTAAGCGCATAGGCTATCGCATCGTGCTCACTCAGGGCGTTTGGGACATGCTCCACGAAGGCCACGCGCGGTATCTTGAGAGTGCGCTATCCTATGGCGATATTTTGATAGTTGGCGTCGACTCTGATGAGCTTACTCGAATGCGCAAGGGCCCTAATCGCCCGGTGGTTCCGCAGTCGGAGCGTCTGCAGATGCTAGCGCACTTGCGCTCGGTAAGCATCCTCGCCTTGCGAGAAGTAAAACACGGGATGGGGACGCTCATACAAACCGTGCGTCCACATGTACTTATAATTTCCGAATCGACTAAAGATTTTGGCAAAAAAGAGGCGGCCCCGTACCGCCCGTATTGTGAAAAAATAGTATTGCTTCCGCCGCAAGCCGTCACCTCGACCACGGCACGAGTGCGCCTTTTGACTATAAGCGGCGCAGACCAGTTGGCTAAGGAGATCATACAGGGTGTGCCGCAGCTCGTAAAAAATGCCCTCGACAAATTCCGCAGTAAATAAGGCGCTGGTTGCCTACGTGCCGGCGCTCCATGCCGGCTATCTTGCTTTTTTCAATAAACACCCCAGGGTACCTATTTTTGTGCTCGGTAAAAGCTTTATTGACGCTTTTCCGCGCCTTAACCGCGATCTTCGCGCGCTTGCGCCTATAGAAATTGTGCAGGCGCTCGCCTCGCTTGGCTTCACTGCGACGGTGCTTGAAATTTCTGACGCAGAAATCGCCCCTCAATTTGAGACCGTCATACTTCCGGACGAGGACGTGTCACGCGACTTTGCGGAGAAGTATTTGACTGGTAAAGACATTGTTTTTGAAAATATTTTTTTGCGTTGGGACGGGCGCAGACCCGACGTACAAAAAGATGTCTCGCCCGACAGGGTAACTTCCACAGAAGAGCTTGACCGCGAATTCATGCGGAAGGCAGTAGTTGAAAGTCAAAAAAGTCCTGATTGGTGGCGCCAGATTGGTGCAGTATTGGTTAAAGACGGCAAAATATTTCTTTCGGCTCACACGCAACATTTTCCGTCGGACCACGCACTCGATATTTTCGGCACTCCTCGAAGTAATTACGATTGGGGACAGCGGCCCGACGTATATATCGCAATGCATTCCGAGGCGGGAGTTGTTGCACAGGCGGCGCGCGAAGGTGTTTCTACGGCAGGCGCGTTACTTTACACTAGCACCTTCCCCTGCATGAATTGCGCGTTTCTTATCGCGCGCGCGGGTATCAGAAAAGTTTTTTACAAGGAAGGATATTCGAATCTCGATTCCGAAGGCGTATTAAAAAGTGCCGACGTCGAGATTATTTTCGTCGCCGACGCATAGTTCCGTAACCCAGATACGTAATAATCGGTTCTTTGTTTTTAGCTCGTTTTGAACCAGAGACGAGTTGTGCATGTAAATGCTCAACCGTGCCGCCTGTATAATCGGTATCGCCGAAACGCATAAAAAAAGCACCTCCTTTGATCTTTTTCTTTTTTGATTCACTAAAAAAAAGAGCAAAAAGTTCGTTTTGTGCGGCAGAAGGCAGTTCCTCAAGGCGTTGAACATGTTTTTTTGAAACGGCAAGTAAATGCAATCTTGAGCCGGCATAGGGTTGAAAATTTTCGGTAATAACCCAGTACTTTCCATTTTTTATGATTGGCTTAGTATGATATTTCAAAAAATATCTTATGCAAAAAGGACACACCCCATCCCGCTGAATGCGTTTCATTACATTCCGCTGGAATGGGGTGCGTGCGTGAGAGAGATTTACCATATGCGCCATGTTAGATAGCCGTTGGTATGGCCATCTTCGGGTGCGGCTCGTAGTCGCCTAAAGTGAAGTGTTGCGGCCGGAACGCGAATATGTCGGTTATCGAGGGATCAAGCGTCACGGTGGGGAAGGCTCTCGGCTCGCGCGATAGCAGCTCCTTAACCGAGTCGAATTGGTTGTGGTAAATATGCGCGTCGGAAAATGTATGCACCAACTCCTTCATGGTGTAGCCTATAACCTGTGCGAGCATCATACCAAAGGCTGCATACTGCACGATGTTCGAAACCACACCGATTGGTACGTCGGCAGAACGCTGGAAGTGATGTATGACCACCTCCTTGGTGTCCGGATAGGTGAAGATATGCATCCATCCGTGGCAGGGAGCCACGACCACTTTGCGGATTAATCCCTCGTGCTGGATCGCATACTGCGGGATCCACGGCGAAACAAAGTGCGTACGCAAAAACGGACGCTCTTTGATCTGCCGCACCACATGCGCGATCTGGTTGAAAGGCTGGCCTTCGGCAGTGGGGAAAGACCCCCACGCCGCACCATACGAGCCTGGACCTAGATCTCCCTCGGGCAGACCAAAGTCCGCGCATTTTTCCTTAGTCACCCAACGGTCCCAAAAAATTGCGGGCATGCCGTATTTTTTGAGTTCATCGAGCGTGCGAGCTCCGTTGAGAAAACCGACATGCTCCCCCAATGCACCGGGCATGGTCCTGGCCAAGTCGCGCTCGGTGATGAGCGGAAAGCCATTCTCCAACTTGTAGCGGATCTGGTGTCCTACTATAGAGCGTGCGCCGATGCCATGGATAGGCATCATGTCGCGACCTTTCTCCATGATGTATTTCAGGAGATCGTGGTACTGATAGTCGGGTGTTCGTTCTTTATATGGTTTCATCGTTTCTGTCATAATACGGGTTCCTTGCGGGGTGTCCAATTTGTCCCTCTAGGGTAGAATTACGGGATGCAAGTATCCATCAAGCGCATAGACAAAGGCCTACTACCGCCTATGTACAAGACCCATGGGGCGGTGGCAATGGACTGTCTGGTGTGGTACGACCGGAGTATAATAATAAACAATGTACGATTTTATCGGGAAACAGGACAAGGAGGTGCTCGCTGCGCTCGCGGGCGAGGAGCGGCGACAGGCGGAAGGGCTTGAATTGATACCATCCGAGAATTACGTAAGCAAAGCCGTGCGCGAGGCGCAGAGCTCGATTTTGACCAACAAATATTCCGAGGGCTATCCCGGTAGACGCTATTACGGGGGACAGGCCTATACCGACGAGGCGGAATCTCTTGCGATCGAGCGCGCCAAAAGGCTTTTTGGCGCGCGTTTTGCCAATGTTCAACCGCACAGCGGGGCGAACGCCAACATCGCGCTGTACTTCGCGCTCCTTGAGCCCGGCGATACGGTGCTCGGGATGGATCTCTCGCATGGAGGGCACTTGACTCACGGGCATCCGGTCACATACATCACGAAATTCTTCAACTTCGTGCGATATAAGATGAAGGACCCCGATACGGGCGAGATAGATTACGATGAGATGCTCGCGGTCGCCAAAGAGCACAGGCCGAAGATCGTGCTGGCGGGATTCTCCGCATACAGTCGCGAGCTTGATTATGATAAGTTCGTCTCCATTGCAAAAGAAGTGGGTGCGTACAGCGTGATAGATATAGCGCACATCGCGGGACTAATCGCGGGCAAGGCGTCAAAGAACCCGTTCGACTCTGGATTCGACGTCATGACAACAACCACTCACAAGACCCTGCGCGGTCCGCGTGGAGGAATGATACTTGCGCGAGAGAGCGAAGAGTTGGCAAAAAAGATAGACAAGGCCGTTTTCCCCGGATTTCAGGGCGGGCCGCTCATGCACGTCATCGCCGCCAAGGCGGTTTCCTTCGGCGAAGCTCTGCATCCGTCTTTTGAAATTTACGCCCTGCAGATCCTAAAGAATGCAAAGGCAATGGAAGAGGTGTTCCGGAATGCGGGTGTGCGCATGCTCGGCGGCGGCACTTCCAATCACCTGATACTTGCCGACGTTTACGGGAGCCTCGGCATTACCGGCAGGGAAGCGGAGGAGATTTTGGATTCGGTCGGGATTACGCTTAACAAAAATGCGATAGCTGACGACACGCGCAAACCCATGGACCCTTCGGGTATTCGCTTTGGCACGCCGGCCATCACGACGCGCGGATTTATGGAGAAGGAATCGGGAAGGGTCGCGGAGCTTATGCTCGAGGCGCTCCGGAATCGCGCCGACCAGAACAAGCTCGCGGCAGTGCGGCAGGAAATAAGAGACCTCTGTGCGCGATTCCCCATCCCCGACTCGTTTGTTTAGAAGTAAACGGCCCGCGCGTAGCGCGGCCTCACTCTTTTTAGTTACAATGCATGCATGGTCAATGTGTGGGTAGCGCTGTGGGGGAGATACGAGCGGCATATTTCGGCGGCCGGCTTGCTCGTCGGCTTTTTGCTCGACATCGTCATCGCCGACAGGCCCGACTCGATCCCCAATAACCTGCTCCTTCTTTTTTATCTCCTTGCCGCCGGGTTTCTTATAATTATCCTTAACCGCCGCGAAATGCGGCGGCTGGAGGCGCAGCACTCCGCGGAGCCGCTCTTCCTGCTTTTTGCACTACAGGTGTTCTTCGGCGGTTTGGCGTCGAATTTGCTTGTGCTCTACGGCCGCTCGGGCACACTCGCCGGGAGCGCGCTTTTCCTTGGTGCGCTCGCGGCGATGCTCGTCGGCAACGAGTTCCTCAAGACGCGTTACGCGCAGCTACGCTTCAATGTCGCCGTGTTTTATTTCCTGCTCCTTAGCTATTGCATCATAGCGGTTCCGACATTCTTTACGCACACCGTAGGCATCGGAACTTTTTTGCTCTCCGGACTCGCGAGCCTGGCTATAATAGGATTATTTTTGGCGCTGATGCACTTTTTCGTTTTCCGCCGCAATAGTACGCGCTCCGCCTCGGCGGCGTACGTGGTCGGGACCGTTTTTGTCGTCTTCAATCTGCTGTATTTTCTCAATATCATTCCGCCGGTCCCGCTGTCTTTGAGGGAGAGCGGAATATATCACTCGCTCCTGCGGCGCGCCGACGGCGCCTATGTGGCGCTTTATGAGGCGCCGCGCTGGTCCGAATTTTGGCGCTCTACGAGCGGTTTTTACACTCTCGCGGAGGGGAAAAGCGCTTTTTGCTATTCGTCCGTGTTCGCTCCAGCGGACCTCATGACCCCCATCTATCATCGTTGGGAATACATGACGGGGTCAAAATGGGATACTCGCTCGCTGGTCTCTTTCCCTATATCGGGTGGCCGCGCGGAAGGATATCGCGGTTTTTCGGTCAAATCGAATCTCGAGCCCGGCCGGTGGCGCTGCAATGTAGAGACGGCGCAGGGCGCTCTCATCGGCCGCGCCGGTTTTACCGTTGTCGAAAACGTGGCGCCCGAGCTTTCTCAAACAGTACTGTAAATGCTACTCTTTTGGGAATGAGGAAAAGGATAGAGGAGGCTGTTAAAGCGGCAGGAATTGAGATGCCGTTTTCCGTCGAGAGGCCCGCGCGGATGGCGCATGGTGATTATTCGACCAATGCCGCACTGATTGCCAAAACTGATGCTCGAAAGCTTGCGGACAAACTCAAGGTAGAAGGTGTCGAGCGGATAGAAGCCGCAGGAAAGTTCATCAACTTTTTTCTTTCGCGCGAGGCTATTTTAAAGAAAATCCAGGATACGCAAATCGAGCCGTTCCATACCGGCAAAAAAATAATGGTCGAGTATACCGACCCCAATCCCTTCAAGGAGTTTCACATCGGGCACTTGATGAGTAATGCGATAGGCGAGGCAATAGCGCGACTGCTCGAAAGGTCCGGGGCTCGGGTGATACGCGCCAACTATCAGGGCGACGTGGGTCCCCATGTGGCCAAAGCCATTTGGGGCAAACTGCAAAAGCCGGATCTTGGTTGGGGCGAGGCTTATGCCTACGGTGCACGGGAATACGAAGTACATAAAGACGAAATAGACGAGCTTAACAAAAAAATTTACAAAATAAGCCCGCCTGCGGAGGTAGGCGATCCGCAGATAAGTGCGCTGTATGACGCGGGGCGCAAGGAGTCACTCGAGCATTTTGAGGAGATTTATAAAAAACTCGGAACGAAATTTGATTACTACTTTTTCGAGAGCGAGACGGGTCGGCGCGGGTTGGAGATTGTTAAAAGACATCCGGAGATTTTTGAGGAGAGCGAAGGAGCCGTTGTATTTCGCGGCGAGCACACGCGCGTGTTCGTGACCAAATGGGGACTCCCGACGTATGAAGCGAAGGATCTGGGGCTGGCGGAGATGAAAAAAGAAAAGGCGAAATTCGATCAGTCTATAACAGTTACGGCAAACGAGCAGGATGCGTACTTCCGCGTCGTGCTCGAGGCGCTCGAGCGCGTGCATCCGGAATGGAAGGGCCAATTCAGACATGTTTCGCACGGGATGATGAGGTTTGCGGAAGGTAAGATGTCCTCGCGCAAAGGCAACGTAATAACGGGTGAGTCGTTGCTCGAAGAGCTTAAGGAGCGCGCGCGCGGAAGAATGGACGTAGCCGTTGGCGCTATAAAATATGCAGTTCTGCGACAGGGCAGTGGGAGGGACATTATTTTTGATCCGGAAAAATCGCTCTCGCTCGAGGGCGACTCGGGTCCCTACCTGCAGTACGCGCGCGTCCGCGCCGCCTCGCTTTTGCGTGAAGCGGCTAAGCACGGAATTGCTGCTTTCGGGACGGAGGCCGAAGATAGATGGCGCTCCAGGCCGCTAGGTCAAGTCCAACCGACCCCTATCGGCCCACTCGAGCGCCTTTTAGTGCACTACCCCGACGCGCTCGCGCGCGCGGCGCGCGAGATGGAGCCGCATTACCTTACTACTTATTTAACGGAGTTGGCGGGGGTTTTTAATAGTTGGTACGCGCGCGAGCGCGTCATCGGCGGCGAGAATCCGCAAATGGGCGTGTTCCTTGCGACAGCCGCCGAGCGCGCCTTACACGAGGGGCTCGATGCCCTCGGCATCCCCGTGCCGGAAGAAATGTAAGGTGCTAAGTGCTATATTTTAGTAATGTCGGATCTGCCGAAGCGGGAGGAGGAAATACTCGAATTTTGGAACAAGGAAAAGATTTTCGAGAAGTCGCTGGATAAAAAGTCGCCGCGCGGCGAGTATGTGTTCTATGACGGGCCGCCCTTCGCCAGTGGATCCCCGCACTACGGGCACATTTTGGCATCGACCATAAAAGACGCCATTCCGCGCTATCGCACGATGCGCGGCTGGCGCGTACAAAGGCGGTGGGGATGGGACTGCCACGGGCTTCCGGTCGAGAATTTGGTGGAAAAAGAGCTCGGGTTCAGGCAGAAGCGCGACATTGAGGAGTACGGCCTGGCCTCGTTCAACGAGGCGGCGCGTGCCCATATCATGAAGGACGAAATGGAGTGGCGCGGGGCCATTCCGCGCGTGGGCCGCTTTGCCGACATGGAGAACTCCTACAAGACAATGGACACCTCCTACACCGAGTCGGTATGGTGGGCATTCAAATATCTTCACGGCCGCGGATTAATTTACGAGGGCTTCAAGGCGATGCACTATTGTCCGCGTTGCGGCACGACGCTGTCCAACTTCGAGGTCGCGCAGGGATACAAAGATATCGAGGATTTGGCCGTTACGGTAAAATTCCAATTGGCGGACGATCCCAGTACCTCTTTGTTGATCTGGACCACGACCGCATGGACGCTTCCGGGCAATGCCGCTGTGGCAGTCAATCCGAGCGCTATATATGTGAAAGTAAAAACTGGAAACGAGTTCATTATTGTTGCAAGAGAACTTGCTCCGGAAAAATCAGTTGTTGCGGAATATAAAGGTAAAGAGCTTATCGGCAAAAAATATTTGCCGCCGTTCGACTATTTCGCAGGCGAATTCTCCAAAAATAATAAAATATGGCGCGTGTATGGCGCCGACTTTGTGTCGCTCGGCGAGGGTACGGGCATCGTGCACATCGCTCCGGCATTCGGCGCGGATGACCTTGCACTCGGGCAAAGGGAGAAGGTTCCGCTTATAAGGCATATAACCGAGGAGGGAAAATTCGTGCTTGCGGTAAAAGATCTTGCGGGCCTGCCCGTAAAGCCGAAGGGGAGTCCGCGCGAAACGGACGAGAAGGTCGCGGCGCTCCTCGAACAAAAAGGATTGCTCTTCAAGAAAGAAAAAACAACGCACTCCTACCCGCACTGCTGGCGATGCGACACGCCGCTACTCAACTCTGCGGCCAGCTCGTGGTTCGTAAAAGTGTCGGCTTTAAAAAACAAGCTACTCAAGGAGAACGCGAAAATCGCATGGGTGCCGGAGAATGTCGGCAAGGGTCGCTTCCACAAGGGAATAGAGAGCGCGCCGGACTGGGCTATATCGCGCAGCCGCTATTGGGGCGCGCCGCTTCCCGTATGGCGACACTCCAAAACTAAAGAGATAAAGATCATCGGCTCGATAGAGGAACTGCTTTCTATGGTCCGCCGCTCCGGCAACCGCTACTTTGTGATGCGGCACGGGGAGGCAGTGAACAATGCGAACAACGTACCCGACCCGCGCGGCGACCCGGAAAATCATTTGACCGAAACTGGGAAAGCAGAATCTGTGCGGGCTGCTTCGGAACTCAAGCACGAGAATGTCGATCTTATTATCGTCTCTCCGTTTTTGCGCACGCGCGAGACGGCGGCGGTAGTGCAAAAGGAGCTGGGGCTTCCGGATTCTGCGGTGATGATTGACAAGCGCCTGCACGAGCTCAATGAATCCGATATTTTGGCAGTGCGCAGGCGTATGGGTGAGTTTTTGTTTGAGGCGGAGCGGCGCTACACGAACAAAAACATTCTTATTATTTCACACGGCTTGCCGATCTGGATCCTTCAGAAAGTCGCGGCCCGAAAGTTGTCCGGCAGTTTTGATTTTGATGAAGAAGTTATGCTTAAGACCGCCGAGTTGCAGGAAATTCCATTTGTCCCCTTTCCTCATAATCAAAACTATGAGCTCGACCTGCACCGTCCGTACATAGACGAGGTGCCGATGGGCAACGGCATACACGGTCAGTGGCAGCGCGTGCCGGAGGTGTTTGACTGCTGGTTTGAGTCGGGCTCGATGCCTTTCGCGAGCAATCACTACCCGTTCGAGAAAAAGAATTTTGACCCGGAACGCTTTCTTCGCTTTGGGGCTAAGGGCTATCCGGCGGACTTTATCGCCGAGGGGCTCGACCAGACGCGCGGGTGGTTTTACTCACTGATAGTGCTCGGCGTCGCGCTCTTCGGACGGAGTCCGTATAAAAAAGTGATAGTCAATGGCCTCGTGCTTGCCTCGGACGGCCAAAAGATGAGTAAGCGGCTCAAAAATTATCCCGACCCCATGGAGGTCGTGGCCAAGTACGGCGCGGACGCCCTGCGATACTATCTTCTTTCCTCCGGCGTCGTGCGCGCGGAGGACTTGCGTTTTAACGAGCGCGGTGTGGACGAGGTGTCGAAGAAATTGCTCATGCGCATCGACAATGTCCGAAGTTTTTACAAGTTGTATGCTTCGGAGAAGCTTCCTTCCGAAAATGTCCTCGGGTCGGCTTCGCCTCAACCAGAGCATTTTCTTCAGGAAGTTTCTCCTTTGCATATACTCGACAAATGGATTCTCTCGCGCCTAGGCGAGCTGGTGCGCGATGCGACCGAAGGATTCGAAAAGTACGAATTGGATGCGGCGGTGCGGCCACTCGGAAAATTCATTGACGACCTTTCGGCGTGGTACGTGCGCCGCTCGCGCGAGCGGTTCAAAAATGGCGATGCGCGGGCCGTCTCTACATTGCGCTTTGTCCTCTATACTGCGGCGCACGTTATGGCTCCCGTTATGCCGTTCTTCGCCGAGGATTTATATCGGAGCGTAAAGAGCAAGAACGATCCGGAAAGCGTGCATCTTTCTGATTGGCCGGAACCCCTGCAGATCGACGAGAATATTTTGAGGGAAATGGAGCAGATACACAAAGCGGCGTCGGAGGGTCTTCAGCTGCGTGAGAGGGCGGGCATCAAGGTCAGGCAGCCGCTCGCGAAATTTACCGCTCCTGTGTTGCCGGAAAATCCGCAACTGCGGGCGATTCTTGCCGACGAGCTTAACGTGAAAGAAGTCGCTCGAGTCGATGGGGAGGCGGTGCTCGATACGTTCATCACGCCGCAGTTGCGCGAGGAGGGCGTCGTGCGCGAGCTTGTCCGCCGCGTGCAGGAGTGGCGCAAGGAAAAAGGATATAAAATCGCCGACAAGCCAGAATGCACGCTTGCAGTTACCGAAGAAGAGATGGTAGTGGCGAATAAGTACCGAGATAAAATCATGCTACTTACCGGCCTCAAAGATTTGAAGTATGTACGAAAAAACGGCAACTGACGGAATTGTCCTGCGCAAGCGCGGCGTAGGAGAGGCGAACTTGCGCGTTGCGATATTGACACGCGAGTTCGGGCTTGTGGTAGCGAGTGCGCGCGCCGCGCGCGCGGAAGCATCAAAACTGCGCTATGGGCTCGAGCCTCTGACTTCTGCGCGATTTTGCCTGATACGCGGAAGGCACGAGTGGCGCGTCACGGAGGCGCATGGCATCCGACCGCTCGGACTCTCGGCGCAGTCGGGCCGGATTGCACAACTTTTATTGCGCCTCGTGCACGGGGAAGAAAAAAACCCGCAGTTATTCGACGAGGTTTCCGAAGGCCTGCGCGCCCTCGCAGCGACGAAAGAGCCCCATGCCGAGGCGATCGAGTGCGTTTTGGTATTGCGCATACTATTTGCTCTGGGCTATCTGCCCCATACGCAGGCGCTCGCGCCTTTTATAGAAGGAGGCTTTTCCATCGAGCTCTCCGCCAAAGCGATTGAGTCCCGCTCGCTCCTGGTGCGCACCATCAACGAGTCCCTGCAAATGACGGGGCTGTAATGCTATAATTTCTCCGTGGGACAAGAAAAAAGCTCCGTGGAGGAGCTTAAAGACAAGCTGTACTCGAGAACCGGGCGAGAGCGGGGCACGGGCTCTATGGGAAGATTCGGACGGGCAAACACCGCAAGCGCAGATGAGGAATCGATCCGGCCCTTTTGCAGATAAAAAAGCGTCTTTTTCGCTTGCCAAAAAATTTTTCATCGCCTCCGCGGGCTTTTTTATCGTAGCTCTCGGCGCCGCCGCGTATTTCTTCTTCGGCGGCGCTAACTTTATTTCCTCGCGCAACATCGACCTACAGATAGTCGCACCTTCGCTCATTGACGGCGGTTCGGAAGCGCAGTTGCAGTTCATTGTCCAAAACCGCAACGCCTCGGAGCTCCGGCTTGTCGACCTTGTCATCGAATATCCGGCCGGAACGAGGGACCCGAAGGACCCGACCAAAGAGTATCCGCGCGAGAGGCAGTCACTTGGCACTATAGAACCTGGACGGCAATTAAAGCGCACCGCAAGCGCCGTGTTCTACGGGCAGGAAGGGAGCGTACAAAAAGTGCGCGCGACCCTCGAGTACAGCGTCAAGGGCTCGACCGCCATATTTACCAAAGAGTCGGAAGCCTCGTTCACCATCGGCTCATCGCCGGTTTCCGTCGCCATTGATGCACCGAGCGAGGTCGTTTCAGGAGCGCCGTTCGCGATAGAGATGGAGGTCCGCAGTAATGCGCAGTCTCCGACGGAGAGTGTCGCTATAGAAGTTCAATATCCCGCCGGGTTTTCATTACAGAACTCGTCGCCGCGCGCGGGAGCGGGAGGGCTTTGGCGGCTCGGTACGCTAGAGCCCGGCGCTTCGGAGACCATTATCCTGCGAGGCATCCTGGAGGGTCAGGACGGCGACAATAAAGTATTCCGTTTTTTAGCGGGGCAGGAGAGCGACGAGACCAGCTCCAGGGTCCGCGTACCTTTTCTATCCATGCCCGTTACGCTCTCGGTCGCGCGGCCGATGGTCGCGGGGAGCATCTCCGTGGATGGCCAAAGCGGCAAGACAATAGCGGCGCAGGCGGGGAGAAAATTACAGGGCTTCGTCTCCTGGCGCAACAACTCCGCGGAGGCGGTGCAGGACATCGAAGTTTCCCTTGCGCTAAAGGGTCCGATGCTCGAGCGCGGCTCCATCGAATCCACGGCAGGATTCTTCCAATCCGTTGACAACTCCATTATCTGGACCAAGACGCAGGACCCGTCGCTCGCGCGCGCCGAGCCTGGCGGTGGTGGAAGTCTCCAGTTTTCCTTCGCCACTCTCCCTCCCGGAACCTCCGGCACTCTATACAGCAATCCGACAATAGATCTTTCCCTCTCCGTGCGCGCTTCGCGCGCGCCCAGCGGCGGCGAGCCGCAGGAGATAACGGGCGCGGCGCAGTCGCAGGTCGTGCTCGCATCCGCGGTGTCTCTCTTGGTGCGGGCTTCCGTATCGGGCGGCGTCGCGCCACCGCGCGCCGAGAGCGCGACGACCTACAACATCGTATGGTCCATAAAAAATTCCTCGAATACCGTAGGAGGAACAGCGGTCTCGGCCGTCCTGCCGCCGTATGTGCAGTTCATTTCCGGCGGGGAGGGCATTACCTACGACCAGAGCAGTCGGACGGTACGCTGGAGCGTGGGCGATGTTAAGGCCGGTGTCGGATATACATCCGCGGCGCGGGAAGTCTCGTTCCAAATTTCCATGTCGCCGTCGCAGTCGCAGGTCGGACAGGCACCGCAAATAACGGGCGCCGCGGCGCTGACAGGCACCGACCGCTTCGCGCAAGTGCAAGTATCTGCGACCGCGGAAGCTCCCACGACAGGCGCCGCCGTGCTCCCAAAATAACCGGCAAAATGCTATAGTCGCACAAATGGCGCGAGACGATCTTATGGAAAAAGTAGTGTCGCTTTGCAAGCGGCGCGGCTTCGTTTATCAAGGCTCCGAGATATACGGCGGTCTAGCCGGCATGTGGGATTACGCGCACTACGGGCTGGCGCTCAAAAACAACATAAAACAGCTCTGGTGGCACACTTTTGTCGACTCTCGCGATGATATGTACGGTATAGACACGGCCGTCATCATGAACCCAAAGGCGTGGGAGTCGAGTGGACACATTTCGAGCTTTGCGGATCCGCTTGGCGACAAGATGTTCAACACCATGTTCAAAACTTCCGTAGGCGCGGGCGAAGAGGCCATGACGGCGTATCTTCGGCCGGAAACCGCCGGAGGCATCTTCGTAAATTTCAAGAACGTCGTAGATTCTTTCCACCCTGTGCTTCCTTTCGGCATTGCGCAGATAGGGAAGGTGTTCCGCAACGAGATCGCGCCGCGCGATTTCATTTTCCGCGTGCGCGAACTTGAGCAGATGGAGGTGGAGTATTTTGTACGTCCGAGCGAATGGGAGCGGTATTTTGAAGAGTGGAGAAAGAAAGTGCCGGGATACCTTGCGGCTGTTGGGATAGATATGGACAAGGTTCACGAACTCGATGTCCCCGACGCGGAACGTGCGCATTACTCCAAGCGGACGATCGATTTTGAGTTTGACTTCCCCTTCGGCACGAAGGAGCTTTGCGGACTTGCGTATCGAACCAGCTTTGATCTTTCGGCGCACGAGCGCGGTTCCGGAGTGGAATTGCGCTATGTCGATCAGGAAACCGGCGAAAAAATTGTACCACATGTGATTGAGCCCTCCTTTGGTGTTGACCGCACCGTGCTCGCGGTGCTTTTGAGCGCATATGCGGAGGATGATCTCGGCCGCTCCTCCGCCGAGGCTTCGGAGGGCAAGGGAGAAAAACGGATTCTGCTGAAGTTTAATCCCTCAATCGCCCCAGTAAAGGCCGCGGTGTTTCCTCTGCTTAAAAACAAACCGGAGTTGGTCACTAAGGCCCGTGAAATATATTCAAATCTCAAATCGCAAATCCCAAATACAATGTGGGACGATAACGGCAATATAGGCAAGAGGTATCGCAGGCAGGACGAGATAGGCACTCCGTGGTGCATCACCGTCGATTTCGAGACTTTGGAAAACAATACCGTCACCGTCCGCGACAGGGACTCCGGCGGACAAAAAAGAGTGGAAGCGGAGGAGCTTGTGCTAATATTGCAGCATGGTCTCGCGGGATATTAACGTCCACATAACGGGCGGGAGCATCTTTACCGCTCTGCTTTTTATTCTACTTGCCGCGATACTTTGGTACCTTATGGACGTGGTGCTTATTGTCATCACGGCGGTTGTCATAGCCTCGGCAATGGAGCCTGCGGTCCGGTTTTTTATGCGGAGGGGCTTGCACAGGGTACTTTCGGTGATAGTCATATACGCGTTCGTGGCCTCAGTCTTCTTCGGCACGCTTATATTCTTTGTGCCGCCGGTCTTAGACGATGCCGCCAATTTTGTGGCGAAGCTCCCCGAAACCATACAGTCGCTCAACATCACCGATGTGACCGGCGGGCTTTTGCCGTGGGGCAATATCGGGCAGAACATTTCTTCCGCCGAGCTCCTGCGCAATGTTTCCGCGACCCTAGCCGAGACGACTGGCGGCGTCTTCACGACGCTCTCGGCGTTCTTCGGCGGACTCACCTCGTTTGTACTCATCGTAGTTTTTTCCTTTTACTTTTCCGTGCAAGAGACGGGTGTAGACGATTTTTTGCGCGTGGTTACGCCGACGGCGCATCAGGCCTATGTGCTCAATCTCTGGAAACGCTCGCAGGGAAAGATAGGGAAATGGATGCAGGGACAGCTGATACTCGGAATAATTGTCGGCATACTACTTTACATGGGGCTCATGATACTCGGTATACCGAACGCCCTCCTGCTTGCTGTGCTGGCTGCGGTGTTTGAGTTGATTCCGGTATTCGGGCAGTTCCTCGCGGCGATACCGGCGCTTGCGATCGCCTTCGCCGATGGCGGATTCACGGCGCTTCTGCTTGTCGGAGGGCTTTATGTCATCGTACAGCAGTTCGAAGCGCACCTTATTTATCCGGTAGTCGTCAAAAAGGTCGTTGGCGTTCCTCCCCTGCTTGTCATCCTAGCGCTTATCGTGGGAGCCAAACTCGCCGGATTTCTCGGCATTTTGCTTTCCGTGCCCATTGCCGCCGCAGTGCAGGAGTTTGTGGCCGACATAGACAAGGAAAAAACGCGAGCGCTTGCAAAAAAGGGTTTGACTCCGGAGGGGGAGGCGAAGTAGGGTTTACACAATGGCCGGAAAAAATTTCTACCTGACGACTACGCTTCCTTACGTAAACGCCGATCCGCACATCGGTTTTGCGCTCGAGATCGTGCAGGCAGACATTGTCGCCCGGTACAGGAGGCTCATGGGCGACGATGTTTTTTTCAATACCGGCACGGACGAGCACGGAGTAAAAATATATCGAAAGGCGCTGGATGAAGACAAAGACCCACAAATCTATGTTAATGAATATGCAGCTAAGTTCCGACGGCTGAAGCAACTTCTCGGTCTTTATCCCGACCTGTATTTCATTCGCACGACGGACCCGCACCATAGAGTAGCCGCGCAAGAATTTTGGAAGCGTTGCGCGGAGGCTGGCGATATTGAGAAAAAAATATATAAAACGAAATACTGTATCGGCTGCGAGCTTGAAAAGACCGATTCAGAATTGATAGATAGCCGATGTCCCATACACCCGAATTTGGAAATAGAATTTCGCGAAGAAGAAAATTATTTTTTTAAATTTTCGAAGTATCAAAAACCGTTACTCGAATTATATGCCAACCGGCCTGACTTTGTTATTCCAGATTTTCGTTTTAACGAAATCAAAAAATTTGTAGGGGCTGGATTGGAGGACTTCAGCATCTCGAGGCTTAAAGAAAAGATGCCGTGGGGCATCCCGGTACCGGGGGACGAAGACCACATCATGTTCGTCTGGTTCGATGCATTGATAAATTACGTATCTACATTGGGCTGGCCGGAAGACAGGCCGAAATTTGAGCAGTTTTGGGGTACAGTGGAAAATCCGAATGCATTACAAATGGCCGGCAAGGATAATTTACGCCAACAGGCCGCCATGTGGCAGGCAATGCTTATGTCTGCAGGTCTTCCGCCGACAAAACAGATTCTTATACACGGTTTTATTACAAGCGGCGGGCAAAAGATGAGCAAATCGCTCGGGAATGTTATCGACCCGGTTGTTATTATCGAGGAATACGGAACGGACGCCTTGCGTTATTTTTTGGCGCGCCACGTCAGTCCATTCGAGGACAGCGACTTCACCATGGAGCGATTTAAAGAGGCGTATAACTCCGACCTCGCAAACGGCCTCGGCAACTTGGTCGCTCGTATTTTGCAGATGTCGAGTCGGTATCTTACTACCACGCCGAAGATTCCAGATTTGAAAGATTTAAACGAAATTCAAAAGTTCGTTACTACTTTCGAATTTAGTCAAGCTATGGTTCATTTGTGGTTCAGGATGAAATATTTAGATGGGCTAATTCAAGAGCAGAGAACTTTTGAAGTTGTAAAAACTAATAGAATTGCTGGTAAAAAACAATTAAAATATCTTCTTGAGCAACTTGCGGAAATTGCGGTCTTACTAGAACCATTTATGCCTGATACAAGCAAAAAGATAACAGAAGCGATTATCGCCAACAAAAAACCCGAAAACCTTTTCCCGCGCAAAGAATAATGAAATTTTTTGACGCGCATTGCCATTTGCAGTTCCAGCAATACGATGCGGACAGGGAGAAGGTGCTCACGCGGATGCGGGATCTTGATATGGGCGCTATAGTCGTAGGAACAAACTATGAGACGAGCAAGACGGGCCTCGAGCTTGCGCGGCGGCATGATTTTATTTGGGCTTCGGTCGGTCTGCACCCTAATGACGAAGAAAGTTATGACGTATCAAAATATGAGGAGCTCGCACAGGACCCAAAAGTGGTCGCGATAGGGGAATGCGGGTTGGACTACTTTAGATCAAAAGACAAAGATCAAAATTCAAAATTTGAAGCGCAGATCAAACTCGCAGAAAAATTGCGTAAGCCACTGATTGTACACTGTAGGAACGCGCACGAGGATTGTTCTAGTATTTTGCAAAAAACTAGAATAAGCGTGCCGGTGGTGATGCATTTTTTTACCGGCACTGCGGAATTGGCGCAAAAATATCTGGAATTAGGATGTCACATTTCCTTTCCCGGGCCTATTACTTTTACCGACATGTACGACGAAAGTATCCGCGTGACACCGATGGATAAAATCCTTGCCGAAACCGACGCTCCTTTCGCCGCGCCGGTGCCGCACCGCGGAGTGCGCAACGAACCCATATATGTTGAGGAGGTAGTCAAAAAAATCGCCGAAACAAGAGGAATACCTCTGAAAGAAATGTCCTCCAGAATCGTTGAAAATACCCAAGAGGTCTTCGGGTTGCAGTAAGAAGTGCACCATGATAAAGTGCCGTGCATGGCAGAAGAGCCGCGTCCCGAGGAGGGACTTACCCAAGCGGAATTGTCACCCGTCGTCAAGGATGTGGAGGACAATGCAGAAAAACGACCCGTGTACGAGGTCGGGTTTCATATAGTGCCACAGGTCGGAGACGACAACGCCACTGCGGTGGTGGTGGAAAAAGTTCGCGCGGCGATCGGCGATGCGGAATTTATTTCCGAGGGTTCTCCTCGGAAAATGCGGTTGGCGTACACGGTGGAGCGCTCCGGCCAAGGCAAGCGCGAGAAGTTTTCCGAAAGTTATTTCGGCTGGATAAAATTCGCCATGGAGCGCGAGAGCGCGGCTTCGCTCAAAGAGAAGCTCGGTAGCATGAAAGAAATTTTCCGCTTCATAATCGTTAAAACAGAGCGCACCGATGTCGCGCAGGCACCGCGCCGCGCTGTCTTCGCCTCCGATAGGCTGGAAGGGCAGACCATCGAGGCTCCCAAGCGCGAGGCGGAGAAGGGCGGAGAAGTGTCCGAGGAGGAACTTGATAAGAGTTTGGAAGCTCTTACTGAGTAAGTAACAAGTATCAGCCATCAAATATCGATAAAATACTTATGACTTTGCCGCTTAATAACTTGTTTGACATTTGTTATTTGTAATTTGATACTTTAATTACCATGTATCTCAATAAGGCAATGGTGTTTGGGAACCTGACTCGCGATCCGGAAGCGCGCGCTCTCCCGAGCGGCGGGCAGGTCTGCTCTTTCGGGCTTGCGACCAATCGCGTCTATAAAAAGGCCGACGGCACCAAGGCGGAGCAGACGGAATTTCACAATATAGTCGTCTTCGGCCGGCAGGCGGAAACCTGCGCCCAATACCTTAAAAAAGGCAGCTCCGCCTACGTGGAGGGCCGCCTCCAGACACGCACATGGGAGGGGGAAAAGGGCAAGCAGTACAAAACCGAGATAATAGCCGAGCGAGTGCAGTTCGGCCCGCGCCCAGGAGGGTCCGGCCCGCGCACGGTGGAAGAGGCTCCGCAGAAAGCGCCGAAAGAGGAGACAATCGAGTATCCGGAAGAAGATATTAATCCTGACGATATACCTTTCTAGGCGAAAGAAAGTGTCAAATAACAAATTCCAGATACCAAACATGAAAGAATACGTGGCCCAGTTTCAGAGAATAGATTACAAAGACGTTGAGACGCTGAAAAAGTTTTTAAACCCGCACGGCAAGATAATGCCGCGCCGCCGCACGGGACTCACGGCTTTGAACCAGCGCGCCCTCGCGCAGGCCGTAAAGCGCGCCCGCTTCATGGCACTGTTGCCGTACATTGTTCGGTAAAGACTTCGTAAAACCAAGTCTCGCAATGCTCGTCTCGGCTTGTTTTACTCCGCCTTACTTTTTATCCACCCTCTCGACGTACTCGCCGGTTTGCGTGTTGACGCGAACAAGATCGCCTTCGTTTATAAAGAGCGGGGCTTGGACCGTTGCGCCTGTCTCCAGAATAATTTGTTTGCTGCCGCCTTGACGCGTATCGCCTTTAACCGCGGGCGGCGCATCTTTGACGAGCAGTTCGACCTTTATGGGCACGCGCAGGGAGATAACGCGCTCGTCGAACACGAGCGCGTCTACGGTTGAGCCCGCCTTCAAAAACTTTCCAGCCGATCCCGCGATTTCTTCCGGCAGTGAAAAGCGGTCTGCGGGTTTATCCGGCGCGCAGAACCAAAACTCGCCCCGATTGGCGTATAGGAATTTAACCGACTTGGTCGAAAGATCCGCCTCCTCGACTTTATCTGACACATGAAAAGCCTGCTCGGTGACCTTGCCGGTTATAAGGTGACGTAGCTTAGTTTGATTGACGGGCTTGCGCTGTTGTTTGCGGAACACGTGCGCGTCGAGCACTTCGTACGGCTCGCCGCTTTGCAGAATTATTTTTTTGGGAAGTATTTCGTTGTACTCGAGCATATCTTCGCTTGGCAATGGTAAAAAATTTGGCCCGGTGCCGGGGCGCAAAGGCAGTTTACCTTCACAAAACGAAGATGTCTATATTTCCTCGTACGACGGGACCAGAGTTACGGTTGTCGTCTTACTGACCGGGCCCGCCGGCACCATACAACGCAGTGTAAAAACAGTTTGTGAAGTTATACTCGCGATGCCGCTGTCCGACAAGCCACTGCGGGAGAAGCCGGCCGGGTTTGACGTTACAGCGCAGGAATTTGCGTTTACGTTCGTTGCGGACCACGTAATAGTGCTCGAATTGCCGCTCTGAACTCGCGGCGGGTCCGCGGAGATATTTAAGTTGGGTTGCAACACTGTAACGACGGCGCTTGCCAGAGTGCGCGAGCCGCCCGGGGCAACGCAGTTAAGTACATAGGTTGTGTTGGCGATTGGATTTGCGAATGTCGAGCCTTGCAGAGCGCCCCCAGTCGAGAAGCCGCCCCCTTCAGACGAAGAATAAGATAACGGGTTGCATGTCCACTGCACGGTGACAGGCGTACCCGGTAGAACTGGCTCAACCGGGTCGACAATGATATCGCAATAGTTGCCGGTGCAGACGGGCGGCACGCTTATGACATGCACTGTCGCGTTTGCGTAGCTCTGCCATCCGTAATTCGCCGTCGCTGCGCGCGCGTAAAAAGTATAGTCTCCGCCAGCGGTTGGTGCGAATGTATATGTCTGCTGTGTTGCCGTTCCGCCTGTGCCGACACCGTGTCCCTCCGGCTGGTCTATATTCGTGCCGGTGAACGAGTCGCCTTGTCCTATCTGAAAATTCGCATGTATAGTCGTCGACTCACCGACGTGGATGGTCGGCGAGTCGGAGGAAATTATCGCGGTCGGCGCCGTTATCGCTGAGCAGGAATTCCCGTTTTGATATTGCCCGCTAGGACATGTACAGCTTGGGTAGGAGTTGATATCGAGGCCGTTCTGGCAGGATGGCGGCGGCTCGCAGAAGCTCCCATTCTGCACTTGCCCGCTTGGGCAGGAACAGCTTGGATATACATTTATATCGAGGCCGTTACCGCATGACGGCACTTCGCTCACATTGACCACAATTGAAGCGTACGAGTTCCAGGCGTATAGAGGAGTCAGCACCCACGCGGTAAAGACATATGCGCCGGGCGAGGCCGGTGTGAAAGTGTAATCCTTATGCGAATCGGGATTGGTATTGGTAACACTGATATTTGCGGGCTGGTTTATGGCGCTTCCGTTCATCGAATCTCCGGAACCTGCCGCAAAGTCCGCATGGATACCGACAGACTGGCCAACGTAAATATTCGTCGAATCCGCGCCAATAGTCGCGTTCGGCGCGCCCGGTGGCGGCGCGACATTGATACCTATAGATTGCGAACCGTTGTCGCACGAAAGGGTATAGGTCGTGTACTGCGCGAGCGCCGGCGTAGACTGGTCGCCGTTCGCGCCACCCCAATCCGTTCCCGGACCGGCGACGTGGCAATTGCCGGCATTCTGTGTGCGCCAGTGGACGCCCGTCGAGCCGTTGTACGGGAGATTGCTGTTGTCCGGCCATAATTGCAGTGAAGGTTCTGCGGGGGGCGTACAGGTCAATATTTGAGACGGACCCCACTCCCCGCCTCCCCAATCGTCTGTCGGTATCGTTTCATATGAGGAGGTATATCCATCGGGGCACACGATATGCACACTCGCACTGCCGGATCCATAGCCGGTATTCCATGGCCCGGTATTGACGCAGTATACGAGTAGAGTAACGTCCTGGTCGATAGGCCCGACGCTTACTGATATTGGCGTATAGTTCGGCGTGTAGTACGTTCCCCCCGGCGGAGCCCCGTAGTAGGTGCAGTAATCGGCATTAAGGGCTTGCCATGTAAGGGTCGTGTTCTGCCCTTGCACAACCGGCGATGTCGCCGAAGGCCAGACATAGACGGTAAGATTATTACCGCCAAAAAAATCAGAAAACCAGCCGGCGGTTTGGGTTTGAGAAGCTACCAACTGCGCGGGTGCGAAAGCATTTGCCGAATTCTGCATAGCGGGAGGCATAACCGGCGGTACCATCGTGAATGGCCGGTCTCCGCTTATAAGTACGGTAATTCCCACAAGCACCGCGGCAGAGGCACACAAGCCCGAAAGTGTTCGCAAGCTCTCTGGAGATAAGTTCATAAAACTGTCTGCGGTTTTAAGTATACACTCGGAATCGGGCGGCGGCGCAAGCATTGTTGATAGGGATGTGTCCCGCATTTTAGAAAGGTGTACACTTACCGCAATGAGCAGAGCCGGAAAAATAGCCGCAGGTATTTTTATCGCTCTTGCCGTATACGTCGCATGGGGAGCGGCTTCTGCGTTAATCGGTTTTCCAGGGCCATACTTCTCTTTCTTGCGGCCGCAGCCCGGGACAGAAACGGAAGATCCGATGCTGAAACTCCAGCAGACGCCTATTTTCATCGAACACTCGGTTTCAAATGGAGTACATAAGTATTCCGGAGTCGTGAACACTCCGGCATGCAATGACCTAAGCGCAGGCCTTCGCACCGTAGGCTCCGAACCGGCGCGCGTTCAAGTACGACTAGTATTTTTGCCTAAGTCGGGCTGCAATAACTCCGGCGAAATTGGAAGAACGTTTTCCGTGTCGTTTGCCGATTCAAAATCGGATAATGCGCCTGTATTCGATGGACTCACCATAAACGGAATTTCGGTTGAGGTGAATATTGAAGAGAAATAATCCGGAAACCTCCGGTTTTCTCCGGCAGTTGTAAAGGCCGGGTCTGACGGTGTATCCTGTGGCCATGGAATATCTTACGGATGAGGAAGTACGTTCCGACCCTTCTCGCAAGAGCGAGTCGGACGAAGAGATTTTGGCACTTTCCGTTTCGCATCCGTCGCTTTTTGCGCAGATTGTCCGCAAATATGAGGGGCCATTTTTGCGGAAAGCTCTCTCCATCGTGCGGCGGCGCGATGCCGCGGAGGACGTCGTCCAGGAGGCCTTTACCAAAATTTACCTCAATGCGGGTAAGTTCAAAAAGCAGGATGGGGCGAGCTTCTCTTCGTGGGGGTACCGCATTCTCATCAATACCGCGCTGACGCATTACGCCAAGATAAAGCGCGAGAGAGCCCATACGGCGGAGCTGGACGAGGAGATATGGGCGCTCATTCCGGACCGCAACCTCCGGCAGTTCGAGAAGAAAGAGCTGGAGGACATGGCGGCGTCGGTGCTGTCGCGGATGCCGTCGCCGTTCGCCCGTGTGCTCAACGCGTTTTTTATGGAAGGAAAATCGCAGGAAGAGATAGCGTGCGAGGAGGGATTGTCAGTGGGCGCTATAAAAACCCGAGTGCACCGCGCGAAAAAAGAATTCAGGAAAATTTATCAGCAGGTAACCACTAATATATAGTATGGCGAGCAAGATAGAACGGCAGGTTATGGCGTCGGTCGCGGTTATCTACGCCGCGCGCCGGCTTGTTAGCCCGTTTGCACTTAAACTCTATATATGCATGCTCTCGTTCTGGGGGCTGGGGCGGCTGGTGTGGGTGGCGCGGGTATTCGAAAATTTGGAGGCGGCGGGGTTGCGCAACTCTCTCCGGTTCGTCTTTTCGGCCGTGCTTAACACGGACACGCTTGTGCAGGTTACACTGCTCGCACTTGTTGTGGCCGGGGCATCGCTACTCCTCGACATCATCTGGACTGCTCCCTCCCGCCGCGCCTTTGCTTGAGGCGTTCGCCGCGAGAGCGTGGCGGATCTCCTTCAAAATTTCGTTCGCCGTTTTTTTGTTTTCGCGCAAAAATGTGCGGGTCGCGTCGTAGCCGCGGCCAAGTTTTTCCTCGCCGAGTAAATAGCTCGTACCGCTTTTTTGGATGACACCGAGTTTTTCGCCGAGTGCTATAAGCTCGCCCTCGCGCGAGACGCCCTCGTTGTACATAAGGTCGAATTCCACGCTGCGGAATGGGGCCGCCACCTTGTTCTTGACCACCTTGACGCGGTGTCTGCCTCCAACGACTTCCTCGCCCTTCTTTATCTGCGCGATGCGGCGGATGTCGAGTCGGACGCTGGTATAAAACTTCAAAGCCTTTCCGCCCGGCGTTGTCTCCGGATTGCCGAACATCACGCCTATCTGCATGCGGATCTGGTTAATGAATACGACGACCGTTTTTGACTTGGCCACAATGGCTGTCAGCTTGCGCAGAGCCTGGGACATTAGGCGCGCCTGCTTGCCGACATGGCTCTGCCCCATGTCGCCCTCTATCTCGTCCTTGGGGGTCAGTGCCGCGACGGAGTCCACGACGATAATGTCCACCTTGCCCGAGCGCACGAGCGACTCCACAATCTCGAGCGCCTGCTCGCCGGTGTCCGGCTGGCTTACCAAAAGCTCATCGAGCTTTACCCCTATTTTCCCGGCGTACATGGGGTCGAGCGCGTGTTCCGCGTCTATAAAAGCGCATACGCCGCCTTTCTTTTGTGCCTCGGCAATGGCGTGGAGCGAGAGAGTTGTCTTGCCGGATGACTCGGGACCGAATATCTCGATGATGCGCCCGCGCGGATAGCCGCCGATACCAAGCGCCCAGTCAAGGCCCACGGAGCCGGAGGGAATGGCGTCGACGCCGACTTTCGGCGCATCGCCCAACTTCATTATGGCCTCGTCGCCGAATTTCGTTTTTATCTCGCGTATGGCCGCGTCTATTGCCGTGCTGTCTTTTGCGGCCGCCATGGTTTTTGCGGGCTTCTTCTCTTTTGCTTTAAACATTTTTTTGCTTGGCCAAAGTCAGGTCTTTGACCGGGCAATAGTTAACGACGGTAATGACGACCGATCTCGAAGCGCGGCGGCCAAAGCGGTCCGCCGCGGCGACCACTATCACAGTATACCCCGCTGGCGGGGAATAGCGGTACGTAAATCGGCCCTCCTCGTCGGTATAGGCTGGCGAATCGTTTATAGTCAAAAAGTCTATATTCTCCGCCACTCCTTTTACCAGCACCAGGTCGGTCGAAGTGGCTGTGCCGTTTGATGGAGATTCTATCGTTATGCGCGGGCCCGCGATCAATTTTCGCGCTTCAAACAGACTGTACGATAGTACGACTAGGACAATAACTAAAATGATTATTTTTTTCATGCAACCCCTACTCCTCCGCGAGGAACTCTTGCTTCGCGGTTTCCGTATCGGTCGCGCCTGTTGATCTCTCCAATATTTCTCTCGGCTTCGCCCCCTCGCCGGGACCGACAATCCCGCGCTCCTCGAGGAGGTCTACGATCCGCGCCGCGCGCGCGTAGCCTATGCGAAGTTTGCGCTGGAGATAAGATGTGCTGGCCTTGCCGGCCTCCACGACGGCCGCGCGCGCGGCCTCGTACAACTCGTCGTCTATTTCTTCTTCGAAGCCTCCTTCGTCGAGACTGTGGAGGGCAGGCGCCCTAGCCTCGCCGCTTTGTCCAGGCGCGCCTATTTCTACGGGCACCTCGGCCTCGTTATTCTTCGCTATAAAATCAACGACCGACTTCACTTCTTTTTCCGAGATGAACGCGTTCTGCAAGCGCACGGGTTTCTGCATCTCGGCTCCCAGATAGAGCATGTCACCGCTGCCAAGTAGATTCTCCGCGCCACCCTGGTCGAGTATCGTGCGCGAGTCGAACTGCGATGCGACCTGGAGCGCGATGCGCGCCGGAATGTTCGCTTTGATGAGTCCCGTGATGACGTTGACCGAAGGGCGCTGGGTCGAGAGAAGCAGGTGTATCCCGACCGCGCGGCTCATTTGCGCCAGTCGCACCACAGCCCCCTCGAGTTCTCGCGGGTAAGTCTGCATGATATCAGCAAGTTCGTCGATCGCGATGATGATATAGGGCATGGCCTCCGGTATTTCTTCTTCGCTCGCCGCTTTACCGGCCTTTGCTTTGGCGACCGCGGGCGCGAGAATATTTTGGTGGTACGACTCGACATCGCGTACGCGCGTCTCCTCTAAGATTACATAGCGCCTCTCCATCTCCCTTCCCGCCCAGCGCAGGGCCATGATGGCGCGCTTGGCGTCGGTTATTACGGGAGTAAGGAGGTGGGGAAGAGAGCGATAAAGCGTAAGCTCCACGCGCTTGGGGTCTATCATGATAATGCGCAATTGCGCGGGGCCGCAGCGGTAAAGCAGCGAGTTTATTATCCCGTGTATCGCCACGGATTTTCCCGACCCGGTGGCGCCCGCGATAAGAAGGTGCGGCATACGCGCGAGATTGCCGAAGTGCGACCCTCCCGCGATGTCGCGCCCGAGCGCGACAAGAAGCGGCTTTTGCGACTGCGCGAATTGCGGCGACTCGAGCAGTGTGCCGAGTCCGACGGTAACTTTGGCGGAATTAGGTACCTCGATGCCGACCAGCGACTTGCCGGGTATGGGAGCCTCTATGCGCACAGGATGCGCGGCCAGAGCGAGCTCCAGATTGTTTTGGAGCGAGACTATTTTCTGCAGGCGCACGCCCTCGGCGGGCTTGATGGCGTAGCGCGTGACGCTTGGGCCTATCGAAATTTCATCAAGCTCTATCTGAATGCCGAAGTTCTGCAGAGTGCGCTTTATTATGTTGGCATTGGACTTAATGTCGCCGACGCCGGGCCTTCCGCGGTCCCTCTCGAGCAGCGATAAGGGCGGCGGGACGTAAGTGTCTAGCAGGGACTTGAGGCTGAATGCGGATTTCTGCCTCGGGGTCGGCGTCTCCCGCGGCTCCGCTATTATTATTTCCTCATCCTCGGTCACTTCAATCTCCGCTTCAGGCAATTGATCATCCGGCGCAAGTCCGGCCGCGGGCTGCTCCCGGTGCGTTAAAACATTCCACGTTTTTCGCAAAAAATTCCACAAGCTCGCAAGCGGCTCAAGAGTGATCCGACTTTCAAGAAGGAGCAGGATTGCGACTATAAGCAGTCCGCCGAGCACTATCAGCGCCGCATAAATATCAAAGTACAAAATCGCGGGCCCTGCTATGGCCCTGCCGACGAGTCCGCCGTTTTTGCTCACGGCTTCGACGAATCCAAGCCCGGCAATCAGAAAGAGTGCGCTCGCGAATAATTTTAAAAATGAGAATCCCGGCCTCTCTTCTTTAAGCGTCGCAGCGGCAAGAACAAAAAACAGGACCGGCAAAAGGAAGTATCCAACCCCGAGCAGGGAGGCGAAGAGGGTGTACGCGTCGCTTCCTGCGATGCCCGCCGCATCGAAGGACGCAAGAGTAAGAAAAAGCCCCAGCACGACGAGTATCACAACTGCGATCGCCTTCTTTGTGTGTTCGGGAATATTTTTTAACGGATTTAGCGCCGCGATGTCCTTCCTGTTTTTCCGCGCCATTAAAAAATAATACCACGCAAAAAATATTTGCAGCTTTTCCCTATAGGTATATACTTCAAGGACACAAAATGTCCTTGAAGTGTCTTTTATATAAAAGACATTCTAAAGGACAGATAAAAGACATCCATGCCGGACAAACATAAAAAATTTCATGAATTTGCCTTAAAATCAATCCTTTTTAAAGGACGGCACGACTGGTATTTTTGCTTCCTAAAATCAGAGCGCATCGCGCATGTATTTATGCTTCTGGCGCGAACGTCCCCCGGCAATGTCCTTGAGGATTTGGCCCATATTGCGGCGCAATTGCCCGGTACCGTTGCGCGCCTTGCGGCGGGCGAGCTTGATGCCGAAGCGGCCCTCGCGGACGTTTTTGCTCTGCTTGCGGGCACGCGACTGGCGGCGACAAACGAAGCATTGTCACAGGAAAATGCCACTGTGTTGTGCCGCGAGTATGAACAATTGGCGGAGAAGCTGGTCGAGGGAAGCCATCCCTCGCCGTTCGGAACCGAGGAGTTTGCCATCTCCCTGCCAGGGGAGCCCGAGCGACTGCCGGCCCTCTCGGATACTATAAAGGACGAGCCTTTTCATAAAGGACATAAAGGACAATATAAAGGACAAAAGGACAGAATGTCCTTAATACTGGATTTTATAAAAAAACAAAAAAGTCCATCAATTAAAGACATCATGTCAATTGTAAAAGACTGCAGTGAAAAAACGATCCAGCGCGAGCTTGGGATACTTATAGAGCAGGGTCTTGTAAAAAGAGTGGGGGAGCGCCGTTGGAGCCATTACGAGCCGGCATAGGCTCAAAAATGGCAACGCCCGGTGCCGGCATGATACTTCAGCATTTTTAAATATTTTGTCAAATTGACCCATCGCCCCTCTTGGTATATCTTCATTTCATGTGGAACTAACAAAAGGAGCCCCTAATTTATAGGGCTATTTTGCTTGCCCGTCCGTAGCCTTTGGCGAAGGAGGGTTGTCCACAGGACTTTTTTGCGGGCATCTTTCGGGGCTTATAATAACCCCTAGCCCCTGCACGGTCGCAGAGTCTGTTTTGATTGGTCATTGAAAATTTCATACCCTGAAACTCCTTGTCCCTTCATGGAAAGACAATGGCTGTATGTCCGTCATCTACTTGGCTACCAAACTTACCAATGGCTAATCCCATAGTGGGCTAGTACTTGGTTTGAGGTAGAACATGTTCTACGTTCCCGTACCGTGCGAAGTGCGATTAACAATTGTTTACCAGTAAGTTAATTTGTTCGACTTATTTATTGGTTATGACTATTACCAACAGTTCGACCAGACTGGTTGCGCTCGCGACCGGCGTCGCGGTCGCGCTCGCGCTTATGGGCGCGGTCGCTATCGCTCCCGCGCAAGCGGCGGCGCTCACACAGGCGCAGATCCAGTCGATCGTTTCCCTGCTCGCATCGTTTGGTGCGGACTCGGCAACGATAGCTAACGTCACCGCGGCTCTCCAAGGCCAGGCGACTCCGGGCACCGGCGGCTCTGCCGGCGCATGCCCCGCGCTCTCTCGGGACCTCCAGCAAGGTTCGAGCGGTGCCGATGTGAAGGCCTTGCAGGTCTTCCTTAACGGAAGTGCTTCGACCCAGCTCGCCGTTACTGGTGCTGGTTCCCCTGGAAATGAAAGCATCTACTTCGGGCCCATTACGAAGGCGGCGGCCATGAAGTTCCAGGCGGCAAATAACGTTGCGCCTGTAGCAGGCTACGTTGGCCCTATCACTCGCGCGGCTATCGCGGCGGTCTGCGGCACGACCCCTAGCCCCACACCGACACCGACTCCGACTCCGGGCACGGGCGTTTCCGTCTCGGCGGCAATCCAGCCTATGAACGGCCTTGCTCCCGACAACGCGAACCGCATTCCGTTCACCAACTTCACGCTCACCGCGGGCAATGACGGCGACGTGACGATAAACAGCATCACGGTGGAACGCCAAGGCGCTGCAAATGATGCGATTTTCGCCGGTGTTGTATTGCTTGACGCCTCGACAGGGGCGCAAGTCGGCATCGCGCGCACTCTCAACAGCAACCATCAAGCCACTATCGGCGACACGGTTGTTATCCCGAGGGGCACGTCCAAAACCTTCACGGTCGCGGGCAACCGAGCCGACACCAACAGCCACGCGGGCGAGGTCGCAAGCCTCGCGGTCGTGGCAGTAAACACCTCGGCGGCGGTATCCGGCTCTCTCCCAATCACAGGAGCCAGCCACACCGTCAACGAAACGCTCTCGATAGGCACGATCTCGACCACCACGAGCGCCTTCGACCCGGCGGCGGCCCAGACCAAAAACCTCGGCGATACGGCGGTCCGCTTTACCGGCCAGCGCTTCACCGCAGGCTCGGCGGAGGACCTCAAGCTCCACAGCCTAAGGTGGCGCCAGGTAGGCACGGTCGGTCCTTCCGACTTGGCCAACGTTCAGACGCTCATAGACGGCACGGTCTACCCGACCACCGTTGACAGCTCCGGCAAGTACTACACGAGCGTATTCCCAGGCGGAATCTCGATCCCCAAGGGCAATACGATAGACATACACGTCCGCGGCGACATCGTCGGCGCGAACTCCGCAAGCCGCACAGTCGACTTCGACATCGACAAGTCTACCGACATCTACTTCGTGGGACAGACCTATGGATTCGGCATCGGCATGTCGCACTCGACCTCGACCCCGTGGACTTCTGGCTATGTAACGACCATCAACGCCGCGACGGTGAACCTCATCGGCAAAGCGGCTGAAGTTCCGGCGCAGAACATCGCCGTGCAGGTCGCTAACCAGCCTCTTGGCGGTTTCGTGACAGACTTCAAGGGCGAGGGCGTTACCATGACGCAGATGATATTCAACATCTCTTATGGAACGAACGCCGACAGCAACGCTTCCGAGCTCTTGACGAGCATCAGCATCGTCGATGAGAACGGCAAAATAGTTGCGGGCCCGGTTGACGCTTCTGCTTCGGGCGGACTCCAAGTCGCGACCTTCAGCGACTCGGTGACCTTCCCAACCGGCAGGCACGTATTCTCGCTCAAGGGCAAGCTCCCTTCGACGGTCTCCAACAACCAAACGGTAAGCGCCTCGACGACGCCGTCCGGCTGGTCGGGCCGCACGGGGGCCATCACCGGCAACACCATCAGCATTACGCAGGGGAACTTCTCGATGAACACGATGACGGTCAAGACCGGCAGCGTGACGGCATCGGTATCCGGCACTCCGGCCGCGCAAAACGTGGTCGCGGGCGTAATCGGCTTCACCGCGGCGAACATAATCTTCGACGCCGGTCAGTCCGGCGAGGATGTGCGCTTCAACAGCGCGCAGTTCCGCTATACAGACGGTATGACAACCGACGTCAGCAACTGCGTGGCCTACGACGGCTCACAGCGGCTCAATGACACTTCGGTCAACCCGTCCTCTACGGCGGCGCATACCTTCACATTCGATACCGCGCTTGTGGTGCCAAAAGGCACAACCAAGACGGTCGCCATCAAATGTGATATTCCGGGCAGCGCTACGGCCTCCGACACGTTCGCATGGGGCGTTACCGACGGCGACACGATCTCGGGCACGGGCATTGGCTCCGGCAGTTCTATCGCCGCTTCCATCACGACCGGAGGCAACACGATGACGATAGCGGGTTCCGGCGCGCTCACGGTCAGCCGCGACGCATCGGCTCCGTCCTACACAATAGCTGTCGCGGGCGTGAGCAACTCATTGCTCAACATAATCCGTTTCGACGGCACCAACGAGGACCAGAAACTCGACCGCGTGGCCCTCGAGATGGCTAACGGCGCCTCGACATCGACTCCGTCCAACATCAACAAAGTAACGCTGTGGGACGGCGCAACAAAGGTGGGCGAAGCGATCTTCACCAGCCGCTACGCGACCTCGACGATAGGCACCTGCACCGGTTGTGGCACGGTTACCATTCCGGCCAACGGCTACAAGGTCATCACAGTCAAAGGCGATCTTGCGGGCATCGGCACCGGACAGGCAACCACGACCAACGGCCTCCTGCTTGAGGTCGAGTACGACGGCAATGACACGACCGGCACTCGCTCTATCGGCCAGGCGTCGGGCACGACCATAAACCAAGGGTCGGCCACTGACACCGACGGCGCGGGCATCCGCATATTCCGCGATGTTCCGACCGTCGCTCAGTACAGCAGTGGCGCGTGTTCTAGCCTTGGCACGCTCATAACCGGCACGGCCCAAGCGGTACACTGCTTCAGCGTCACTGCAAGCAACACTGGCAATCCGAACGGTATCGGGCTCTACAAGTTCACCGTTAATGTGGCTACCAGCGCCAACAGCGCAGTTACCGGCACTACGTCGGTAGAGAACCTCGACATCTACGCCTACACCGACTCGGCGATGAGCCAGGCGGTATCGGGCTACACCGACGGTCTCGTCTTCGACGGCACCGACGGCCAGATAATCGCGGGCGATAACAGCGCGGTTCTCTCGTCGGTCCTGCAGGTCCCGGCGGGCTCGACGTACTACTTCAAGGTAGTGCTCGATGTTGCACTTACTGCCGGCACAGGCACATTCAGTGGCTCGCTTACGACGAAACTCGTCGGCGATGCGGCATATCCGCATCTAGGCGGTCCGCTTACAGCCAAGGCCGCTACGGTGGACGGCAACGGCGGCGGGAATGACGACTTCATCTGGTCGCCGAACGCCACAACTACGTCCACGGCTCACAATCTTGACTGGACGAACGGCTATGGCATATCCGGCCTTCCGTCCGCCGGTCTCTCGGGCCAGACGCTCTCGAAGTAACCAAACACAAGCTGGCTAGGAACTCCTGGCTAACGCACAAGCAAAAACCCCTCCGAAAGACGGAGGGGTTTTTGCGTTATCCACAGTTCCACAGGATGCCTTTATTTTGGGTCTATAATAGAAAGACGTTTTTTGTGCGCTCAATTGGTGCACTTATTATTTTATTTTAATGTCAATATGAAAAGCTCGTTTATTCGCGGCAAGACCCGTTCCGCCGCTTTGGTCGGACTCTCGGTCCTTGGCGCGGTCGCTCTTGGTGCCACTATCGTAGGCGCCGCAACCACCATTAACGCTAATATAGACACCGCAGGCACACTCACGGTTTCAGGCCACTCGTCGCTAACAACCGCTTCTTCGACCATCGCCTCTATGACAGGCAACTTCATGGTCAACGGCTTTGCAACGACAACAGCCGCAACCGGCGCTATTGCCACGGAGGGGGCTCTTACCGTTAACGGCAACTCGACTTTGGGCGATGAGGTTACAGATTCAATTACCGCAACCGGCTACTTTACGCAGGTGCGCGTCGGCACTGGCACGACCTTCGGCAACATCGGCGCGGTTGGCGCCGACGAACTCGGTGTCGAGGGCGCTATGGAAGTTGACGGCGCGGCATACTTTGACGGGGCAGTTGCACTTACCTCCACACTTTCGGTCTCGTCCGCAACGTCTACGCTTGCCACTACAACTGTCGCGAGTCTTCTTACGGTAGGTTCGACGACGCCGCAGTACTCGCACGCCGAGGCAATCGTGGACGGCCCCGGCACGACGACGCTCTGGATAACGTCTTCTCACGATACCAAGGGCGGCTGTATCCAGCTTGAGAATGACGCCGGAATAGTTACCAGAATATACGTCAACGGCACAACTCTCCGCATAGAAGCTGGGGACTGCAAATAGTGAGCTTGTCCTTAATTTATAAGCTCACTATGGCAACCGTATGAAAAAAATACTGGGAATACTCTTGGGAGCCATTGCGCTTCTTCTGCCGGCGGTTGCGCTCGCGACGTATAACGACGTGACAATAGGCGCGGACGTTACGATATCGTCGAACAGCGTTTCGTTCACGTCCGTCGCCTCATCTTCCGTCGAGTCTCTTCTAGTTGATACAAACAGTTTCAACGTCGCGGTCGCGCCGTCATCCTCGTTTGATGCGCGGAGCGCAAACGGATATCTGACCGGCGTTTCTACGGCAACCACTTCCGGCTACTCGGCCGCTACGACATGCGAGAGCGGAGGGACCTCGCTCACATCGATTTCTTCTGTAGATGGCACAACAACCGTTACCGTAACTCCAAATACCACCGCGTGTCCGAGCGCCGGTCCAAGCGGCGGAGGCAGCAGCAGTAGCAGCAGCGGCGGTGGAGGCGGCGGCGGGGGCGGTCCGATTGCAACCACGCAAACTACGACAAGCACTACGACCACGACCACCAGCACTACGCAGACAACCCCTTCCACCTCGGCGACGACGCAAACAGGCACGCAAACTTCGACGCAAACTTCTGCACCGGCAACCGCGGGGATAGCGTTTTCGGAGGATTTCGGAATCGGAGCGGAAAATGATGCCGTTGTGGCTCTGCAAACATTTCTTGAGAATAAAGGATTTCTGACGATACCGTCCGGCATTGCCAAGGGATATTTCGGCGGACTCACGCGCGTGGCGGTTCGGGCGTATCAAAAGAGCATGGGCATATCGCAGACCGGCTACGTTGGCCCCAAGACGCGCGCGGCGCTTAACGGCGACGTTTTGGTCCCTGCCGCGAGCGCGGCACCGTCCACCACTCCCAGCGCGACGGTAGTATTTGGAGCGTTCACTCGCGATCTGGAAATCGGAATGACAGGCGACGACGTCAAGGCCCTGCAGGTGTTCCTGAATACTCACGGCTACGAGGTGGCGGCGAGCGGCCCTGGTTCGTCCGGCAACGAGACAAGCAGATTCGGCGGCTTGACTCGCGCCGCGCTCGTCAAATTCCAAAAGACTAATAATATCTCTCCGGCGGCCGGCTACTTCGGCCCCAAGACCCGCACAATAGTAAACGGGATGCAATAAATCGGCGCTTCCGATATACTGTTCGGCATGAGTACGCAACTTAAGGTTGGTATCGGTGTCGCTGTTATAGTTTTATTCTCCGCGGGCTTGTGGTTTGGCGGGTTGCTCCGCGTCGGGCCGGCCAAGGCTCCGTCGCTCGACAGGGAGCTGAATTTCCCTGCGGATTTTCCGCAAGAGGCGCGCCAGATACTCACGCAAAACGTGCCATCCGGTGGCGTATTACAACCTTGGCAGTACCTATCATCTCGATCTCAAGCAGTATGCGCAATCGGAAAACTATTACCGCAAGGCGATAGAAGCGAATCCGGGATTCGCACTGAACTACTCCGGACTCCACGAGCTCTACAAATATTCCTACAAGCAGGACGGCACTTTGGCGGCGGATGTGCTGAAGGAGGGTATAGAAAAAGTTTCGGACAACGGCCGCATCGACCTTATGACCGCGCTCGCGGGTTACTATGTGGAAAAGGGCGATAAGACGCAGGCCGTAGAGTGGTACGGCAAGGCAAAACTAGCCGCCACTTCCGCTGGCAACCCCGATCTCGCCGGCCAAATCCAAAAGCAGATCGACCTCCTCAACTCCCGCTAGAGGGCAATCGCAAGACTAAACATCGCGAATCGAAAGTTATCCACAGTTCTTGCGAAGGTCAGACCTTCGCATATGATTCGTTCATCTTCAATGTTACGATGGAGTTGCGAAGGTCAGACCTTCGCAACTTATGAGAAAAGATGCTCCCTTTGCAGTTGGAGAAATGTATCATCTCTATAATAGAGGTGCCCATAAACAATCCATTTTCACAACCGATTCGGATTATAAGCGTTTTCTTTTGCTTCTCCACTTATCAAACAGCGATTGTAGAGTAGATGTCCGTGAGACATTAAGAAAGTACGAAGGCTTTGATTCCGCGGTTATTTTCAAAGAGGAAAAACCAGACAAATCACTTGTGGATATATTCGCATATTGTTTAATGCCTAATCACTTCCATCTAGTTTTACGCGAGAAAAAAGAGTGTGGGATATCAAAATTTACCCGAAAGGTTTTCACCGGCTACTCGATGTATTTCAATATTCTCCACAAACACAGCGGTATTATTGCACAAGGAGCATTTAAAAGTAGACATGTAGACGACGAGCCCTATTTCCGTTACATATTTGCTTATGTACATCTCAATCCTCTTTCGTTGGTTTTTCCAGATTGGGAAAAAATAGGTATAACGGATGGAAATACGGCGAGAAATTTCCTGCATTCTTACCGCTACTCAAGTTTCTATGACTACATCTCGGGTAATCGACCGGAAGGCGCAGTCCTTTCTTCTGACCAAGCCCCAGATTTCCTTAGGACTCAAAATGATCTTGAAGAATTGTTAAAATCTTATACAGGAGAACGGTTTGCGAAGGTCTGACCTTCGCAAGAAAAACTGTGGATAAGTCTATGATGGTAAAATTTGTAGATGAATGACTCATTGCCGGAAGGGGAGAGGAAGCTGATATTCAAGCGGTGGGAGTTTTGGATCGGGGTTCTTGTCCTTATCATAGGGACCATTTTTACGAGAAATTATCTCGAGTGGGTTGGCGACCAAGCCGTGGTGCGCATGCAAAATATTCTTGCGCGGGAGGAATGGCAGAGGATGGAAGCCGAGTCCGGGAACCTTGAAGCTGCCTACCGCGCCGACGCCTACGGCGGCGCTACGCCGGAGGAAACTTTGCGATTGTTTGTAGAGGCGTTGGAGAAGGAGGATTTTGTTTTGGCGTCGAAGTATTTTGTGGTGGAGAAGCAAGAGGAAAATTTAAAAGAATTAAAATTAGGTTCAAATCAGTTCTTTATTAATGCCTATCATAATGGGAGATTAGTTCCTCCATCTGGAGTTGGTTCGTCCGGTATTTATGAAATAGAAGTTTTTCCTCAAAACGAAAATACAGCCTTTGGAGTTCGCCTGACCAAAAATCCATTTACTAACAAATGGAAAATACTCGAGCTTTGATTTTGAAAAGTTTGATTTTGTTAGCGGGGATTATGTCCCCGTTTTTTGCATGGGCATACGAGACAAATACGCACGAGGCGCTTGCGCGGGCGACCGTTGAGGCATACGGGCAATTGCACAGCGGAACTTTTGTCTCGATGTTCGATAGGGAAATTGTTCGCGGGAGCTCGGGAGAGGATTTTGGCTCACGCCCGACAAACCACTTCTACGACCCGGTAAATAATCGTGGATTGACTGTTTGGAGAGGAGAATTCGAGTCGTCAAAGCAGTGGGCGCGGGATACCGAGGCGCAGGGGAATTACAACTGCTGGGGCACCATTATCTGCTTTGGCACGCATGTTGGCTATAATGACAAATGGTTTAGCTCGCCCACCGACTACTCGTGGGACAGGGCCGTATATGAATATGTTTATGGCGACAAAGCGCGCGCCGCAGAAACGCTGGGGCATATTTTGCATTTACTGCAGGACGCGACGGTGCCGGCGCATGTGCGCAACGATCCGCATCTTAACCACAATGGCTACGGTGACGCGGACCCCTACGAGAATTTTACGGGTCAATTTAGCCAAGTCGCCGTTCCAAACAATCTACAAACCCCAAACTTTATTGGTCTTTCCGAAGCGTTTGATTTTACCGCGGAGTTTACGAACAAAAATTTTTTGAGTAAAGATACTCTGTTTAAAAATTACTCTTCTCCTATATTGGATAGTTTGGATATAAAAAATGGATTTGTATATTCCAGATTCGGACACAAAGTTGCTCGTGCAGAAGTACGAATTAATAAAAAAGCCGGAGAATTTATTAAAGAAATTGAAATAAAATTTGATGATGAAAATGACTCTGTGGCATCTGATTACTGGCGCGTGTTATCAAAACGCGCGATCGAAAGCGGGGTTGGGGTAATCGATCTGTTTTTCAAAGAAGCGGAAAAAGAAAGGCAGGCCGGAAAACTGAAGGCGAAGAACGTCAGCCAGGCGGAACTGGATTTTAAAGAAACGGCGAGCAAGAGCTTTAAGGTTGTTAAGAAGCTCTACGGCTCGAGCCTGAATCAGGAAGAATATGACGAGCTTCTTGGCGCCTCGGTCGCAACTGCTCCCGCGCTCGAACCGGAACCTACGCCTGTTACTGTCCCGCCGCAAATCGCGCGAGACACGGCGCCTCAAAAAATCGAAGAACCCGGCATTGTCGCGGGCGAGGAGTCCGAAGCGCCGCAGACGCCTCTTGAAGAGTCGCCCGCGTCCGCGACACCGGAAGTTGAAGAAACTTCAATCGAGCCAATACCGAATCCGACGCCCTTTCCCGAGATGACCCCGCCTCCGCCGGAGCCCCCACCTCCTCCGCAATCCTCGCCCAGCACCGGCGGCGCATTGCACGTGCCGCCTCCTCCGGCGCAGGAGGAGCAGGCCGCGGTGGCTGCCGAGGAGGAGGCTACAAGCACTCCTGATACCGCCACCAGTACGCCGGAAGTTGCGACAAGCACGCAGGAGACGGCAACCGCAACAAGCACTTCGCAAACAGATGCCGCCGCTACCTCGACCGCAACTTCGACTGACCCATCATCACAAGCGACATCTACGCCCGCTCTGACAACCGAATTCCATGACGCTCCGTTCGAAGACTCTTTCGACAACTTTAATTCGCTTGGCTGGAGCGAGATAAACACGCGATATGCAACGACTTCCGAAAATTGTTACTCGAATGCCTGTATAAAAGCGCAAACCGGATTTAATGTAATCGCGAAGACCGGCACGCCGGTACTCGAGGGCGGTTTTACCATACGCGGCCGCAGACACATCGGTTTTAGAACGGCGATACCCGACATGTTCATCAGCTATGGACCTTCTGAGAACGGAGAGTATGTGCATATATTGGACGACATACCCGATGACGACGCGTGGCACCAGTACGCGATATTCTGGAGGGAAGGACCGGCCGGCCTTAAAGAGTTTTGCCTGCTCACGGACCGGACGGATCCGGTTTCCTGTTCGTGGTTTAGCACCAAAGTCAACGACAATATCCAAAACGGAATTCCCATCGACACCATACGTCTTGACGCCAACGTATCCAGGACCGACCTGGGCGACGCGGTATGGTGGGATGAACTTCGGAGGCTGTGATATCATTTTCATGATGGAGCGTTATTTTACCAAAACATTTTTCAGATTTTTCATGGGCTTTGTCGCGATCATCGCGCTTGCCTTCGGCGTTATGTACATTGCAGGCTCGCAGCTTTTTCAGGGTCCGATTGACAACGTCGCCGCGCCAAGGTAGATTTCCCGTACAGGCCGCGAAGACCGCAGGAACCCTGATCCGCCAGACGGCGGAGAAGGGGTTAATACATCGGAACTCCTGCGCAGTTGGTCGACTTACGGGCCTTATGGGCTTTTTCTTTTTGTTCGTATGGCAATAACAAAGCAGAAAAAAAGCGAAATAGTGGAAAAAGTGCGCGACATCGCGAGCAAGGCAAAAACGCTCGTGTTCGCGAACTTTAAAGGGCTTACTGTCGCGCAGCAGTCCGAGATGCGCAGGGCACTGCGCGCGCAGGGCATCGGATACACGGTGGCCAAAAAATCTTTGCTGAAGCGCGGCCTTGAAGGAAAGTTTCAGGGCGAGCCGCCCGCGCTTGAAGGAGAGATAGCTCTTGCATACGGCCCGGCTTTCGCCGGAGCTTCGGCAGGCAAGGACGACGAGCTTGCTCCCGCGCGCGAGCTTGCGGCATTCGTCAAAAAGTTCAGCGGCGGTCTTGCTTTCGCCGGCGGTGTCTTCCAAGGCAAATATGTCGGCAAGGATGGCATAATCTCCATTGCCGCGATACCGGGCCTAGATGTCTTGCGGGCGCAGTTCGTATATACAATTAACGGTCCTATACAAAAACTCGCCGTCGTATTAAATGAGGTGGCGAAAAAAAGATAAACATGGCAGAAAAACTCAATGAAATTATAGAAAAGGTGGAGTCTCTCTCGGTCATAGAGTTGCATGAGCTGGTGAAGGCTCTTGAAGAGAAGTTCGGAGTTTCCGCCGCCGCTGTCGCGCCGGCCGCGCCGGCCGCTGGTGCCGAAGCGAAGGAGGAAAAGTCGGCCTTTAATGTGCATTTGATGGAGGCCGGCGCGCAGAAAGTCGCGGTCATCAAGGCCGTCAAGGACGCACTTGGGCTTGGGCTAAAGGAGGCTAAGGATTTGGTTGATGCCGTCCCGTCCGTGCTTAAGGAAGGGATGAAGAAAGAGGACGCCGACAAGCTTAAAGCGGCCGTAGAGGCCGCGGGCGGCAAGGTGGAGCTTAAGTAACTTTTGGCAAAGTCCGGCTGTTTAAGAGATAACTGTTGGTAAGGAGGCCCCGCAAAAAGCGGGGCTTTCTTTGTGATTGCATCATACGGCGGTTTGTGGTTAGAATGCGCTTGTTTATATGACCGATCCCCTGCAGAAGCTATTCGGGAGCATGGCGCGGCTCAAGCTTTTGCGCCTGTTTTTGTTCAACCCCGGCAGACAGTTTACGGTGCCCGAGGCGGCGGAGAGAGCTCGGGTGCCGGAGCGCACCGCGCGCAAGGAGATAAATCTTTTCGCCAGCGTGCGGCTTATAAAGCGCGCGCGTTCAAGGAGCCGCGGCGCGCGCTATCTGCTGAACTCCGATTTTGGATATTTGGCCGCTCTGCAGAGCCTGCTGCTGAACGCTCCCGAGCGCGGCGCGGACATCTACGAGCGAGTGCGCAAAGCGGGCGGCATCAAGCTCGTTATCATCGCCGGCATTTTTGTCGGCGAGTGGGAGAGCGCGCTCGATGTTCTTATCGTAGGCGACCGCGTCAAGGAAAAAAAGCTGCGCTCGCGCATCAAGAATCTGGAGTCCGAACTGGGCAAGGAATTGCGCTACTCGCTCCTCTCCAGCGATGACTTTTTTTACCGGCTGAACATGAACGACAAGCTGGTGCGCGATATCCTTGATTACCAGCACAAGATCGTCTTCGACCGCCTGAATATTGGCCTGAAATAGTCGGGACATAGGTGTGGATATTGTTGTGGAAAATATGTGGATTTAACCCCACAATTAGGGAGTCGATATTTAATAGTTTAGTAATTATTGGAATTTACATATGATAGTGCAGAATTGGGCGACGGTCCTTCAGCAGTCCTTCAACAACTTGCTGTGGGGAGTCGTCAACTTCATCCCGAACCTGCTTCTCGCGGTAATAATATTCGTAATAGGCTGGTTCGTAGCCTCTCTGCTCGGGCGTGTCGTAATGGAGGCCGTCAAGGCCATCCGAGTGGATGCCGCACTGCGCAGCGCTGGCGTGGAGGAAATTGTTAACCGCGCTGGCTACTCGCTCAACTCGGGTGCCTTTCTTGGCGCGCTGGTGAAGTGGTTTGTGATAATCGTCTTCCTGCTTGCTTCTCTGCAGGCGCTCAGCCTCACGCAGGTGACGCTATTTATCCAGCTCGGGCTTCTTCCGTTCCTCGCGCGCGTAATTATCGCGGCGCTTATAGTGGTTGTGGCGGCGGTCGTGGCAGAGGTGGCGCAGGGAGTTGTCGCGGGCGCGGCGCGCGCGGCCGGCGTGCGCTCGGCCGGATTTGCCGGCACGATGGCGCGCTGGGCCATTTGGGTCTTTGCCATTCTTGCGGCACTCGACACGCTTGGTGTAACGCCATTCGTTCAGACGATATTTACCGGCGTTGTGGTCGCGCTGTCCATAGCCTTCGGGCTTGCCTTCGGGCTCGGCGGCCAGGATGCGGCCGGGCGTTTTATCGATCGCGTTCGCTCCGACATCAAAGGAAAGGAATAGCCGGTCTGTCCACAGGTCTTACACAAAAGCCCTCCCTGTGCCGGTCGGCACGGGGAGGGTTTTTGTGTTCTCGATTGGACTCGCACATTCATTTGACTTCCAGACCGTAGCGTATATAATGCGAGACATAGATATGTCGACCATCAAAAAAACGCCGAAGCGGAAACGGTAGCCCCCGCGGGTTTTCGTGCGCCGCTTCGAGAGAAGCGGCTTTTTTGTTCTCGCGTATCTTGTACCTTAACAACTAAATTCCACCACGCGGCGCACTTCGTGTGGGTCTTTTTGTGCGCTATGGAGGTGGGTAGGTAACAAATGTATTGGCAGAAATGCGCAGCATTTCTGCTTATAAACAACAGATTATTGCGGTTCTCAATCTCCCAAAAGAGGTTGGAACTAATAAGGGCGTATGGTGGATGCCTTGGCTTTGAAAGGCGATGAAGGACGCGGCGTGGCGGCGATACGCTCCGGGGAGGTGCCAAGCAACCTTCGATCCGGAGATGTCCGAATGAGGAAACTCACTGGAGCGAAATCTCCAGTACCCCGCAGTAATGCGGGGAGCAGACCTCGGGAAGTGAAACATCTCAGTACCGAGAGGAAAAGAGACCAATAGGTATTTCGTCAGTAGCGGCGAGCGAACGCGAATGTGAGCCCAAACTGCAAAGTTTCCCAAACTCCTTGGTAGTTCGAGGGGTTCGGGAAATTTTCAGGGTTATAAGGCATTGATAGGCCTGAGAGAAATCGAATGGCCAAGAAGTTACAAATTGCTGCGGTAGCCGAACGCGCTGGGAAGCGCGGCCCAAGAGGGTGAAGGCCCCGTAGGCGAAACTGCAGCAACTTCTGCAATGTCCTTGAGTAGCTCAAGACACGAATGGCTTGAGTGAATTTGCCGGAACTAACCGGTAAGGCTACATACTTTCAAAGACCGATAGTGAACTAGTACCGTGAGGGAAAGGTGAAAAGAACCCCGGAAGGGGAGTGAAATAGATCTGAAACCATATGTCTACAAAGAGTCGAAGAGGCCGAGAGTAATCGAAGCCTCGACGGCGTGCCTATTGAAGAATGAGCCTGCGAGTTACCGTATGCCGCATAGACTTAAGCCCGCTAGGGCGGAGGTGTAGCGAAAGCGAGCGTGAATAGCGCGGAGGCCCGAACCGTTGAGCCGTTCAAAACTCTCGGATGACTTGTGGGTTGGAGTGAAAAGCTAATCGAACCTTGTAATAGCTGGTTCTCTCTGAAACAGCTTTTGGGCTGGCGTCGCATTGATTGGCAGACGGGGGTAGAGCACTGGAAGGATGAGACAGGGCGAAAGCTCGCTCATCCTATCAAACTCCGAATACCGTTTGCGTTATGCGGCAGTTAGTACGTGGGGGCTAAGCTCCACCGTACAAAAGGAGAAGAGTCCTAGATCTCAAGTTAAGGTCCCAAAATCTACGTTAAGTGCATCACAAGGAGGTGAAGTCTCGAAGACAATGAGGATGTTGGCTTAGAAGCAGCCATCATTGAAAGAAAGCGTAACAGCTCACTCATCGAGAGATCTCGCGCCGAAGATAATCGGGGCTAAAACGTAGTACCGAAACTGAGGATTCGTCCTGAGAGCAATCAAAGGACGAGTGGTAAGAGAGCGTTCGCATCCGCGATGAAGCTGAAGGCGTGAGCCGCAGTGGAGCGTTGCGAAGTGAGAATGCAGGCACAAGTAACCGCAATGCGGGTGAGATCCCCGCACGCCGAAAGCACAAGGTTTCCTACTCAACGGTGATCAGAGTAGGGTTAGTCGGTCCTAAGCCGATGGCGAAAGCCGCAGGTAATGGACAGTGGGTTAATATTCCCACACCGGCGACTCAGTGATGGAGGGACGGAGCACATAAACAGTGGCGCCTTATTGGATTGGCGTCCGTAGCCGAAGACTTGCAAGGCAGGAAAATCCGCTTTGCGCTGTCGAAGCATCGGGGCACTTTCAGGTTCGCCTGAGAGGACCACTGCGAAGAGGCTTCCAAGAAAAACTTCTAAACTATATGGGTCGTACGACCGTACCGCAAACCGACACAGGTGTGCAGCTCGAGTAGAGCAAGGCGAACGAGTGAGAGTACTCCAAGGAACTCGGCAAAAAATCGGCCGTACCTTCGGAATAAGGCCTGCCGCGCGCGAGCGCGGCCGCAGCGAAAGTATCCCTGGCGACTGTTTACCAAAAACACAGCTTCCTGCGAACCCGTAAGGGGATGTATAGGAGGTGACACTTGACCAATGCCAGAAGGTCAAATATGGCCCGTCCTTTGATCGCAAGATTGGAGGGCCGAGCTATATAAGCCCTGGTGAATGTCGGCGATAACTATAATCGTCCTAAGGTTCTCTGCTTGAGCAATCGAGCAGGGAAGGACTAGGACTATTACAGAATCGGGTAAATAGCGAAAAAGTTACACAAAAAGCTACTTCTCTACATAGGAATATGTAGAAGGTCCTAAAAAACACGCGGCTCACATAAGAGACCATACGCCGTGCTTCCAGAACGGAAGAAGACATGGTCCTTCGCCCACAGGAAGCGAAAAGCGAAATTCCTTGTCTGGTAAGTTCAGACGCGCACGAATAGTGTAACGACTGGGGAACTGTCTCGGAGTACCGCTCGGTGAAAATACAATACCGGTGAAGATGCCGGTTACCTGCAGTTAGACGAAAAGACCCCAGAAGCTTTACTGTAGCTTGATATTGTGCATGCGGCTTTGTTGCGTAGCATAGGTGGGAGAGGTTGAGGCGGTGCTTTCGGGCGCCGCGGACTCGTCAGTGAAATACCACTCTGTAAAATTGTATGTACTAACCGGACGCGCAAAACGCGTTCGAGACATTATCTGGTGGGCAGTTTTAGTGGGGCGCTATCCTCCTAAAAAGTAACGGAGGAGTTCATTAAGGTTCCCTAGGCGCGAATGGAAACCGTGCCGATAGCGTAATGGCAAAAGGGAGCTTGACTGCAAGGCGTAAATGCCGAGCAGGTGCGAAAGCAGGACATAGTGAACCGACCATCCGCATTAGAGCACCTCGATGTCGGCTCATCTTATCCCGGGGGTGGAGAAGCTCCCAAGGGTATGGCTGTTCGCCATTTAAAAAGATACGCGAGCTGGGTTCAGACCGTTCAGGTCCTAAAGAAATTTGGAATTTGAACTGTCTGAACCCGCGAGGAAACGTGGTGACGTTTGGAACCACACTGTTAAGAATGTTCACGGCGGCACTGAGGAGTAATCCACAGTGAGAAACCGACTATATCGGTGGAATCCTAACCTGTCGTATGGTAGGATAATACCGAGGGAAGTCATGCAACCGCTTTCGTCAACAACCAAAGCATATCTTGCCGGCTTTTTAGACGGCGACGGAAGTATTTATGTGCGGCTCAAACCTAATTCTACCTATAAGTATGGATTTCAGGTTGCGCCGTATGTGGTATTTTTTCAATCGCAAAAGGCTAAAAAGCTATTCGAAAAATTATGTGGTCTTGTGGGGTCCGGGTATATCCGGGAGCGCAGTGACGGAGTTATCGAATACATTATTGGCAAGACCGATGCAATTAAAGAATTTTTAATTGCTGTAGAACCACATTCGGTTCTAAAACGGGAGCAAATAAAGCTAATGCTTGAGATTCTCGAGTATCGACAGACTATAAAGTCTGAACGAGAGTTCAAAAAGTTGATGAAAATGATAGATCGTTTCGGTGAGTTAAATTACTCAAAGAAGCGCCTTAAGCGAGTGCTGACCCCGTAGAGACTACACGTCGGTCTCCCTAATTTAGGGATGAAGGTATAGTCCAATCCCCACAGTAATGTGGGAAGACTTGATTCGTTTCGAGTCGATAGATGCGTGAGACAGGTTGGTCTCCTATCTACTGCAGGCGTCGATTCTTGAGAAGAGTTCTTCCTAGTACGAGAGGACCGGAAGGAACTGACCGCTGGTCTACCAGCTCTCCTGCCAAGGGGACCGCTGGGTAGCTATGTCGGGAACGGATAAGCGCTGAAAGCATCTAAGCGCGAAGCCAACTTCAAGATGAGGAATCATTAAGATCCGTGGGAGATGACCACGTTGATAGGTTCTAGGTGTACGTGCCGCAAGGCATTGAGCCGAGGAATACTAATCGATCGATGTTCCGGCCCCTTTTGGGCAACCCTTCGCAATTTATGGAGGGGAAATGGATTGAGAGTCGCAATAATCTGTTGTTGATTTTGTTTTATAAAATTACCCCTGAGGCTTTGTCGAAGGGTTAGTTTGGACCTTCTGTTTTGGTGGCTTGGCGGCGGGGTCACACCCGTTCTCATTCCGAACACGGAAGTTAAGCCCGCTAGCGCCGATGGTAGTTGTTGTTACAGACAGCGAGAGTAGGTAGCCGCCAGAACAGAGGATCTAAATTTTTTAAGCAACCGGCGCTGCGGTTTTTCTTTTTGCTTTGATATACAATATCTCCATGGCTCTATCTTGGGGAGGCAGGAGGAAATTGCTTTACGCGGCGGTGGCGGCAGTTTTTGGGTTTGCCGTAATGTTCGGGATCTATAGAACTTTCTTTACCGCGGTGCCCACTTGCCGCGACGGAGCGCAGAACGGTCGAGAGTCGGGCGTCGACTGCGGCGGCGACTGCGCGCTCCTGTGCCAGGCGGAGGCGCGCGCGCCGGTCGTGCTTTGGGTACGCGCTATGAGCGGGGGCGAGGGCGCCTATACAGCCGCCGCTTACGTGCAAAACCAGAATGCGGGCGCCTATGCTCCCGACGTGCATTACGCATTTCAGCTTTTTGATGGGAACAATCTTCTTGTAGCCGAGCGCACCGGCACCATCCTTTTGCCGCCGGTGCAGACAATTCCGATTATCGAGCCGAATATCGACGTGGGCAACCGCACCGTGGCGCGGGCGATGCTGTCCTTCACAAGAGAGCCGTACTGGCTGCACGCGCGAGAAGGCGATTTCCCCGCGCTCAGGACTACCGGTGTCTTGCTGAAGGAAGGCGATGGCACGCTCCTCAACGCGACGCTTGTAAACGATTCGCCTTATGGCGCGGAGGCGGAGGTCGGAGCCGTACTTTTTGACGCGCAAGGAGTCGCCCTGGCCGCGTCGCGCACTGCTCTCTCCGTAGACCGAAAGTCCCAGGAATCCATCTTCTTTACATGGCCGGACGGCGTCAGGGGAGCAATCAGGGCCGAAGTCATTGCTCTTCCTATAGCTAAATGAGTCAGATAATAAAAAGAATCCGGATAGACTGGATGGCTTTTTCCTCCGCTCTTGCGCTTGCACTATTCGGCCTCCTTACGATGGGTTCTTTCACCGCGCAAGATCCTTTTTTCTTCCGCCAGGCTCTCTGGATCCTTGTCAGCGTGATTGTGTTCTTCGGCGCCGCGGCGTTAGATTGGCGCTTTTTGCGCCGCGGCGCCGTAGCCGCGGGGGCATATCTCGCGCTCATAGTCCCGCTTGCGGGGCTTTTTTTGCTCGGAACGGCGCTCCAAGGCGCGCGTAGCTGGTTCGATCTCGGAGCTCTCGCCGTACAGCCGGCCGAGTTCGCAAAAATAATCATGATTATCGCTCTCGCTAAATATTTCTCCCGTCGCCACATAGAGATAGCCAATTTCCGACACATACTCGTTTCCGGTGCATACGCGGCTATAGTGTTCGTTTTAATAGCGCTCCAGCCTGACTTCGGTTCCGCCATAATCATTGCCGCCATTTGGCTCTTGATGGTGCTCTTTTCCGGGATTTCGAGGAAGCATTTGTTCATTACTATAGCCGTCGGCATTAGTGTGCTTGCAGGGCTTTGGGTGTTCGGTTTCGAGGATTATCAAAAACAGCGCGTCCTAACTTTTTTGAATCCGCTTGCGGACATCCACGGCGCGGGCTATAACGCCTATCAGTCTACGGTGGCGGTCGGCTCCGGAGAGCTCGTTGGCAAGGGCGTAGGGTATGGCACGCAGAGTAAACTGCGTTTTCTTCCCGAGTATCAGACGGATTTTATTTTCGCGGCTTTCGCCGAGGAATGGGGGTTTGCCGGTACAGTGCTCCTGTTTGCTTTGTACGGCGTGCTGTTTTGGCGGATATTGCACAGCGCCATGCGCGGAGCGTCCAATTTCGAGACGCTTTTTGCCGTGGGAGTGCTGTGCTACTTTGGGGCGCACTTTGCCCTGCATGTGGGCATCAATCTCGGTCTTTTGCCCGTGACCGGCACTACTATTCCATTTATGAGCTACGGCGGTTCGCACCTGCTCGCGGAGTTTCTTTCTCTGGGCATTCTCTCTGGAATGAACTCTTACGCGCGCGCGGCGCATCGCGACGCACTGGACAGGGAATTAACGATATAGCGCGAGCGTTTTTAGGAGCATTTGTTTGAGCGAGAATTCGCCTGGATTTTTGTTGTCCAATATTTCCCCGACACCACCGACGTGGTTCGCCAATATGGGAAGTCCCGCGAGCTTCGCTTCCAACAATACGTACGGCAGGCCTTCTTTAAGCGATGGCAGGGCAAAGACGTCGAAGCCCCGCAGTGCCTCGCTTGCAGGCACCCGATCGTTCAAATTATATTTTTTTATTTTTTCTTCAAGATGCCCGCGCTCCTCGCCCTCGCCGACTATGGCGACGAACATGCTGGAGTTGTTTTTTGCCTGCTCGATAAGCACTTGTTGGTTTTTGTTTTTATTTAACTCGCCTATAGTTCCGGTTATCACCGCTCCCGGCGGAAACGCGCTTCTGATCATTTTTCCCGTACCAAGTGTCTCCAGGCCGATACCATTGTATATACGCACTGTTTTCCTGCTCACGAAGGGCATCCGCCGCGCGACGCGCAGATCGTAGTCAGAGATGACGATAACCGTATGCGAGAGGAGCGCCGTAAGCCAGGAGAAGAACCATATCGCGCCGCGCATTAAGAAATTTCTCTGCTCCCAAAACGGCCAGTAGCGCGCCCACGCCGCCAGCTTTACTCGAATTCAAATGCGCTATGTCGGGCTTTTCTTTTTTAAACAACCGGTATAGCTCAAAAAAACTTGTCGTATCTTTTCCGAACGAAACATCACGCCCAAGCGAACTGATATAATATATCATGACACTTGCCGATTTTAACTTATCCGCCAGCAGACCCGGTTTGCCTGCTGACAAGGCAGGCTCTCCGAGCGCAACTGCGACCTCGAATTCGTCTTTTGGCAGACCTGTAGCAAGGTCAAAGACATAGCGCTGTGCGCCGCCCCAATTGCCTTTCGTTATTACGTACAAAACTTTCTTTTTGCTCATTTTGTTGTAGTATATGCCAAAACTATGACAACCGTATTCCGTCCCCGCACGCTTATCCTTTTTGCGGGGGACTTGATTTTTTTTGTGCTTGCTCTCTGGTTTTCGCTTGCTTTGCGCGAGCTCATGCCGCCTCCAAGCGTGCTTTTCTTCGCGCACCTCGTCCCGTTCGCATTCCTGTTCGCCGCGTGGATATCGGTCTTCTTTATTGCCGGACTCTACGAGCGGTCGGTCATCCTCGCGCGCCGCGCGCTCTCCGCGACACTACTTGTCGCACAGATAATAAATTTGGTCCTTGCGGCGTTGTTCTTCTTTTTTGTTCCTGCCTTCGGCATAGCGCCGAAAACGCTTCTCGTTATTTACCTCATAGTCTCGTTCCTTTTGGTACTGCTGTGGCGCGCGGCACTCTTTCCGCGCCTTGGGCAAGGAGAGCCGGAGCGTGCCTTGCTTATAGGCGAGAGCCCGCGATTTGTCGATCTTTCCCGCGCGCTCAACACCGCGCACCGCTCTCCTACGCGCGTAGTTGCCGTCCTTAAGCCGCAAGAGGCGGTGCCGGAGCGCGTGCGCAGTGCCATAGCGGAGAATGGTATAAGCGTCGTCATTGCCGACTTCAATCATCCTTCCGTGGCGCGGGCCTTTCCCGGCCTTTTTAACTTGCTCACTGCGGGGGTGAGTTTCTTTGATGCGGCGGGACTTTACGAGGAAGTATTCGGCCGTATACTCCTCTCGCAGATAGACGACCGATGGATAGCCCGCAATGTCAGTCGCTATGCGCACACTCTGTACGACCCGGTCAAGCGGCTGATGGACATCGTTATAGCCCTCCCAGCGGCGCTATTCTCGCTTGTCTTTTATCCATTCATCGCGCTTACGATAAAAATAGAAGATGGAGGAGAAGTTCTTATTTCCATGCCACGCGCTGGCGAGGGCGGAGCCATTTTCAATTTGTACAAATTTCGCAGCATGACGGGCAACGACAGGGGAATGTACGGGCCTGGGGCGAGTTCCAAACTACAGGTGACAAGGGTGGGGAGATTCCTTCGGATATCGAGGTTGGACGAATTGCCGCAACTCTGGAATGTTGTCCGCGGCGACATATCGCTCATCGGTCCACGGCCAGAATTTCCTCCACTGGTCGAGGAATACGCCCGGCAGATCCCATACTATAATTTCCGCCATTTGGTTAAGCCGGGGCTCTCGGGCTGGGCCCAGCTTTATCACGACAGGCATCCGCATCACGAGGCACAGGTCGAAGCTACGCGCGAAAAATTTTCCTTCGACCTTTATTACCTCAAACACCGCTCGCTTCTTCTTGATGCCACGATAGTGCTCAAGACCGTTAAAAAGCTCATAATGCACGCGGGAGCGTAGGACGGTTTAATATATTGATACCGTGATTATCGACGGAAAAAAAATAGCAGAGGAAGTCATTGTCGGTTTGGGAGAAAGTTTGCGCGGGCGCAAACTGGGGCTTGTCATAGGGAGCGCCGACGCGGCGACGGAGTCATTCATAAAAATAAAATCGCGCGTAGCGCAGAGGCTCGGAGTCGAAATTTTGAAAGGTGAGCTGCAGGAGCTCGCAAATACCTGTGACGGTATTATAGTCCAACTGCCGATAACGAACGCCGAAAGATTGCTCGCGGAGATTCCACCGGATAAGGATGTAGACGCGCTCTCGCCGCGCCCGCTCGTGCGGGCGCCCGTAGCGGAGGCTATCTCGGAAATATTCACGCGCGCCGGAGTCGCGGCCGCGCATAAATTATCGGTTGTTATCGGCGCTGGGAAATTGGTCGGTGCGCCCGCGGCACAGCTTCTGCGCGATTTGGGAGCGGAGGTCCATATGGTTACGCAAACCCGCGGCTCACTCGAAGAGCTTAAGGATGCGGACATTGTGGTTTGTGGCGCCGGCGAGCCCGGGCTTATCAAGCCCGAGATGCTCAAGGAGGGGGTCGTGCTCATAGATGCGGGTACCTCCGAGCAGGGAGGACGGCTCATGGGCGACGCGGATCCGCAGTGCGCAAAAATCGCATCCGTCTTTACACCCGTCCCCGGCGGCGTGGGCCCCATCGCGGTTGCAATGATTTTCAAAAACTTACTGACTTTGGTAAAAAAATCTCAAAAATAAATCAATTTACACCTTAGTTGTAACGGTCGTGTAAGTTAAGGTGTAAGCCTCTTGTTAAAACGGTAATTGGCAAAAAATTCAATCTCTGTTATCCTGCCTATCATGTTTTGGTTGCGGTACAGCGCCATTTTGATCCTTATAGCATCGGCCGTCATTGGCTTTTTTGTATGGGTCACAACAGGCGGCGGCGGGCGGTTTGATTTTAAATTGGGGCTTGATCTCTCCGGAGGCACTCATCTTGTCTATCGCGCGGATACGAGCAAGCTAAAATCGGAAGACATCGCGGATTCACTAGGGACGCTCCGCGAGGTCATCGAGCGGCGCGTGAACGCCTTCGGAGTGGGCGAGCCGGTTGTAGAGACGGAGCAGGGCGGGGCGCTTGGACAGGGCGAGCACCGGCTCGTTGTCGAGCTGCCGGGCGTTACCGACATCGAGGAGGCGACAGCGATGATAGGCCGGACGCCCCTACTTGAGTTTAAGCTGGTCAAAAAGGAATTCGAAAAAAATGTTTCCGACGAGCATGGAGACCCCTCAAGTTCGTCCATCATTTCCTCCAGTTTCTCTTTTGACCCCTCAAGATCCGCGAGTTCCTTAGTCAAATACTCGTCGCGCGAGGATACATCGCCATATTCCTTGACGGGCGGGGAATATCCGCCCCCGTCGTCAGAGAGCGCATAGACGGCGGTAGTGCAGTAATCTCCGGCAATTTCACTGCGGAGTCCGCGCGCGAGCTCGTGCGCGGACTCAACCTGGGGGCCCTGCCCGTGCCCATAGAATTGCAGAGCACGCAGACAATAGGCGCGATATTGGGAGAGACCGCGCTGCGCGCCGGCCTCTTTGCCGGACTTGCCGGCTTTGCCGTATTGTCGGTCTTTATGATCCTTTGGTACCGTCTGCCGGGGCTTGTAGCTGTATTCGCACTCGTAATATACGTCGTGCTTATGCTCGCGCTCTTCAAGCTTATTCCGGTGGTGCTGACTGCCGCGGGCATAGCCGCCTTCATACTTTCTGTGGGGCTTGCGGTTGACGCAAACATCCTCATTGCCGAGCGCATTAAAGAAGAACTTGCGGCCGGCAAAAAGGCGGAATCTGCCATTCGCGAGGGATTTGCGCGAGCATGGCTCGCTATCCGCGACAGCAACTTTGCGCACATCATTGCCGCTGTAATACTGTTTTGGTTCGGGACGTCCCTTATCAAGGGATTTGCACTCGTTTTCGGTATAGGTGTCCTTGTTTCCATGCTGTCGGCGATAACTATCTCGCGAACTTTTCTTCTCGCACTCGGCATAAATGCGGAGAAGCCGTTCGGACGATTTTTACTGAAATCCGGTTTTACCAGTCGCTGACCCAAACCACTAGTTTTATGCATATCACAAAAAATCTGAAATACTTTTTTATATTGCCGGCCGCATTAAGCATCGCGGCGATCGCGGCTTTGGGTGTATGGGGGCTTAAGCCCGGTATCGACCTTGCTGGCGGCTCTCTGCTCGAAGTACGCTACCCAGCTGGCCGGCCGCCGGTAGAAGCGGTGCGCGAGCGCGTGGATGTCCTCCGGCTCGGCGAAGTGCGGGTCCAACCGACGGGCGAGAGCGGCTTCATTTTGCGCCAGCGCAATCTTGCGGAGGAGGAGCGACAGATGCTGCTACAGCCGCTGCGCAATTTGGGCGAAATGGAAGAGGTGCAGTTTTCCTCTATAGGCCCGTCGCTCGGCGCGGAGCTCATGCGTAAAGCATGGATAGCAATAACGCTTGTCGTCGTACTGATAATCGCCTTTATCGCATTCGCCTTTCGCCATGTCTCAAAGCCAGTAGCTTCGTGGAAGTACGGCATCGTCGCCATACTTACTCTATTGCACGACATCTTGATACCTGTCGGACTTTTCGCGTTCCTAGGCGGCACTGCAGGCGCCGAAGTAGACGCCCTTTTTATCGTCGCATTGCTTACCATACTCGGCATATCCATTAACGACACCATTGTCGTCTTCGACCGCATTCGCGAGAATTTGCGCAAGAACGAAGAGGCGCACCGGCGCGAGGAATTTGAGTCGGTAGTGGGCCGGAGCATTACGCAGACCGTCACGCGCTCCATCAACACTTCGGTAACCGTGATAATCGTTTTGCTCGCTCTTTATTTTTTGGGACCGGAATCTACGAGGAACTTCGCTCTTACTTTGATCGTCGGCATGATTGCCGGCACCTATTCTTCCATTTTCCTCGCCTCGCCGCTCCTCGTCGTGTGGGAGCGGTTTTCCAATCGAAAGAAATGATTATCGGAATTACAGGAACTCTGGGCGCTGGAAAAGGAACGGTAGTCGAATACCTGGTCAACACCAAGGGGTTCAGGCATTTTTCTGTGCGCGATTTTTTGAACGAAGAAATTGCGAGGCGGGGTCTTGAGTCAAGTCGCGATACAATGACCGAAGTCGCCAACGATCTGCGCGCCATGCATGGTTCCGGATATATTACTGAGCAGTTGCTTGGTCGAGCGCTCGAAGACGGTAGCGGCACCGTTATAGAATCAATCCGTTCAATCGGAGAGGCTGGATATTTGAAATCACATCAAGCGCTTTTGTGGGCGGTTGATGCGGATGTCCAAAAACGATACGAAAGAATTGCCAAGCGTATGTCGGAAACAGACAAAATATCGTTTGAAAAATTTCAAGCTGATGAGCAACGAGAATGGGAAAATACCAATCCCTCCAAACAGAATCTCAAGGCCGTTATCGCCATGGCTGACTCGGTGCTCCGGAACGACGGCACGCGGGAGGACCTTTATCAACAGGTCGAGGTTGCGCTCCGGAAAGTGGGGGTATAGTGAAGGTGCCCACCCTGGGCGTTTCCTCCCTGGACTTGGGCCGCTTGTAACCGCAAGCGGCCCTTATTTTTTCATTGACATCCGCTTCAGAGGGGCTATACTGGAACCCATGACTGCTTAACGGTGAAATCTCAAGGTCTTGAGAGCACCGCCGACGGCGGTTTGTTTTTTGACAACAGCGAATAAAAATTTCCGATCCCGAGCAGCGGGAGAGGAAAAAGTTCTAGATCACACCGATCTAAAGTAAGTAAGTTAAACAAGAGACTAGTTGTTTCGCCAGCCATAGGCTGGTGCATCTTTCTCTTGTTCCGTTGCCAATTTTGTCCGCGTAAGCGGTAACAAAATTGAGCACCCCGAGGACCGCCGCAAGGCGGTATCGAGGGGTCATATCGAGTTAGGTTGCGAGGTGTATTCACCCTTCGAGTAACCTCAGGGTGAATAATTGCTTCGCAATTATTCAGAGTTTGATCCTAGCTCAGGATGAATGCTAGCGGCGTGGATAAGGCATGCAAGTCATGGGATGCTGAAGTCGCAAGACCGAAGTAAACCGGCAGACGAGGTAGTAATACGCAGGTACGCACCGAAGAGTCGGGCATAGCCAGCCGAAAGGTTGGGTAATTCCCGATAGTCCCTGAGACGCAAGTCGAAGGGTAAAGCGGCAACGCGCTCTTTGAGCGGCCTGCGGGGCATCAGCTAGACGGTAGGGTAACGGCCTACCGTGGCTACGACGCCTAGGGGAGCTGAGAGGCTGACCCCCACCGATGGGACTGAGACACGGCCCATACACCTACGGGTGGCTGCAGTCGAGAATATTTGGCAATGGGCGAAAGCCTGACCATGCGACGCCGCGTGCTGGACGAAGTCCTTCGGGACGTAAACAGCTTTTATGCGTGAGGAAGTAATTGACGTTAGCGCATGAATAAGGGGCTCCTAACTCTGTGCCAGCAGGAGCGGTAATACAGAGGCCCCGAGCATTATCCGGAATCACTGGGCGTAAAGGGTGTGTAGGCGGCCATGTTAGTCCGTTCGTAAAAGCCCGCGGGCTCAACCCGTGGAATGCGGCGGAAACGGCACGGCTTTAAGAGGACGCGAGAGGCAAAGGGAACTCATGGTGTAGGGGTGAAATCCGTTGATATCATGGGGAACACCAAATGCGAAGGCACTTTGCTGGCGCGCTCCTGACGCTGAAACACGAAAGCTACGGGAGAGAACGGGATTAGATACCCCGGTATTCGTAGCCCTAAACGATCACGACTGGCTTTGCGGAGTATCGACCCTCTGCGAGGCGAAGCTAACGCGTTAAGTCGTGCGCCTGGGTAGTACGATCGCAAGATTAAAACTCAAAGGAATAGACGGGGACTTGCACAAGCGGTGGATCATGCGGCTCAATTCGATGACAAACGAAGAACCTCACCAGGGTTTGAAACCAAGACGAAAACTTTGGGAAACCAGAGTCCCCGAAAGGCGGCTTGGCAGGTGATGCATGGTCGTCGTCAGTTCGTGGTTTGAACTGTTCCCTTCAGTGGGGTAACGAACGCAACCCCTGTTGCCTGTTTTAAATGTCAGGCGAGACTGCCCCCTCACGGGGGAGGAAGGTGGGGATGACGCCAGATCAGCATGTCTCGGATTGAGGGCTGCAACTCGCCCTCATGAAGCCGGAATCGCTAGTAATCGCGGGTCAGCTATACCGCGGTGAATACGTTCTCAAGTCTTGTACTCACAATAAACGCGCACAGCAGCGCGCACTTCTATGCGGTTAAAATCCGTACCCTCGATTTCGTCGTCGAGGCGTAGCAAAAGGGCAAGCATATATCCGTGAGGGTAGTGCCGGAGGGCCCGGACGCAAAAAGCAGCCTCTGCAAACTAAAGGGCGTTCGACCTACCAGTGGGCGGTGAGGGTAGGGAAGAACTAAGAAAATCCCGCAGTGGATGTTTGGAACAGAAGTGCTCGTAACCTGTGGAGATCTGACGCTGTTACCCCGAAAATCGGGGTATAATGAATCTGACGCAGCGTCAGAAGTCAGCTGGGTCATAGTATTCGAAAGAAAAAGGACCCACTCAATGAAAAATCTTAGTCCAGAATATGTGGTTGGTTTGGTAGATGGTGAAGGCAGCTTTACCGTCTATGTCCGAAATCCGGATGTAAAGAGCTTTGTCATTCGGCGAGTAATGGTAGAACCGAAATTCTACGTAAAACTCATCGAGCGCGATAAAGAAATTCTCTTTGCATTGCAGCGGTTTTTCGGATGCGGGAGCGTGTACTTTCAAAAAGATACGCGGTCTAATCACCAAAACTGCTATCGATATGAAGTCTTCCGGTGGGAGAACCTTCAAACTAAAATCATTCCGTTCTTCAAGCAAAACAAATTGAAGTTTGCTTCTAAACAGCACGACTTTGAAATATTTTGCGTGATGATGGAAATATTATCCAAAAAAGAGCATCTTACGGATAAAGGACTTAGACAGTTGTTTAAATTAAAAAGACAAATGCATTGAGCTCGCGCAGTGCGGGAAATCCGCTTGCTGCGTGGGAACATCAATTCTTAAGATTCTAAGGAGATAATCGCCCGTCAAGTCAGGGAAGTCGGGAGTGCCTGAAAGTCATCTTCGGATGAACCACGGTAAACTCGATGACAAGGACTAAGTCGTAACAAGGCACGGGTAGCGGAAGCTGCTCGTGGAACAATTCAAAGAAAAGCTTCCCTCCGCTCGCCCTGCGAGCGTCGGGATGAATCGGCGATTACTCGTCTTTTGGAATTCGGAAGATGAGTAGAGTAATAGTGCTAACTCTAAATTGCACTCGCTACGCTCTAAAAGCGTCAGAGCACTCGAACCCTCCTTCGCTCCTACGGAGCTACGGAGGGAACAGCGGAACAAGAGAAAGGTGTGCTAGTCCACAAAAACCCCGTACGGGGTTTTTGTGCTACTTGCGCAGCGTATATGTAAGGTTGTAGTCCGAGGCTTTGAAAAAGCCGCTCTGTTCTGGTGCCGGAGAGAGGATTTGAACCTCCAATCCCTTTCGGGAACTGCGCTCTGAACGCAGCGTGTATACCAATTTCACCACTCCGGCAAATCAACCAGTGTCCCCATCTCAATCTGGAACTCTGCTGTATAAGACCACATAAGGAACGTTTAGAGAATTTAAGTGTAGCAAACTTAGGCCTCTCGGTCAGGGTCTTGAAAAAGAAGACCGCAGGCGCGTGAGCCTGCGGTAAACGGTTAACGGTTCTCCATGTGTTTGAGCACCTCGAGATACATATTCTCGACGATTTTTTGCTGTGCTTTCCCTGTTTTGACATAGTGGTCGAGACCGGGTGCCGAATTGATTTCGAGGACCCAATAACTCTCGGGCGACTGAACAATGTCGCCATCCACCATGAGGTCCACGCCGCACAGGCGCAGGCCCATGTCTTTGGTCAGCTTGACGGCGAATGCACGGAACTCCGGATGCATGGTGTTAGTCACGTCCACCGCATCGCCTCCGGCGGAGAGATTCGCATTATCGAGAAGGTATACGCGTTGTCCTCGTGTCGGAACGGAATCGAGCGTCAGACGCTCCCTCGCGAGTTTCGCCTTGATGCGGGGATCTTCCATGCGAAGCCGTGTGTCTCGGCTGCTGGAAGAAAAACTGCTCTGTTTCTTTTCAAGGAGTTTTCGTATGCTCGATTTGCCGTCACCAATGACGCTGAGAGGAATCCGCTCATATGCCGAGATGACTTTGTCGTCGAGCACCACCACGCGATAGTCTCTTCCGCGCACCGGCGTTTGTACTAGGGCGACGCGGTCAAGCTTGAAGATGCGCCGCATCGCGCTGTAGAAATCTCGACGCGTGTGGACAAGCGCGACCCCTTTGCCTTGACTGCCGCTGTTCGGCTTTACGATTACCGGAAAGCCGATCTTCTGTGCGTAGCGATAGGCGGCGTCTATTCCGCGCGGCGAATCTATTGCCTCGGCCCACTGCGGAGCGAAGAATGTCTGCCCCCGCACTGTCGGGTAGCCCATGCGCTTCATAAAGAAGTTCGCATAGTCTTTGTCCTTGGATATTTCCGAGGCGCCGAGCGTATTGAGGTCGAGACTCGAGTAGCGGAAATATCGCTTTTGTCCGTTTGGATAGATGATTTGACCGGCGATATTCCATTCGCGCTCCATCAGCACCCTCGCTCCAATTCGGGGAGCGATCTTGTAAAATATCTTGCCCACCAAAGGGCCGGGATAGGCTGGCTTTTTCATGCCTGTGTTCCTTGTAGATGACATCCTGCAGAATATTACAATTAAAAATAGAAAGCGTCAATCTCGGCGCTTTTTCTCCGGTTTTTTGAGATTGAGTTTTCCGAAAAGCGGCACATATAAATCGTCCGCCACTGGAATAACAAGTTCTTGACGATTGACGCGCCCGCGAAATTCTATGGGCGCGCCTTCGATTATTGCGAGTGGTTTTCTTTCTTTGCCTTCGCCCATCAATAATACAGCCGCGGTCGCAAGACTATCCGCAATATCCACACGGGTCATTTTCAATGTTCTACCAAATAAATCAGCAGACCCTCGATAATCTTTGATTCCGGCAAATCCCGCGTATCCGAGCGCAACACCTACTACTCCTGCACGCAGTGGCAGCACCCGGCTGTCGGTAATAAGCACGCCAAGTTTTTTGATTTTATAGCGTTTAAGCAGGGCTTGGTGCAATCGCGCCGCTGCTTTAAAACTGTCTTTCGGTAAGAGAATTATTTTGCCTTGGGCGTTCGATTCGTCGATGCCTGCGGCTGCCATAAACATGCCGTCCTTAATAGTGAGCCAGACATATTTAGTTGGCACAGCCCACTCGCTTTCTCTAAGAATAATTTTTTCTTTTTCCTCAGGAGTAGCAGTGCGGCGTTCCGCAAGCGCAACAATTTTTGAGGTTACGACGAGTATACTACCGTCTCCAAGTTTCGGGATGTGTTCAAGAATAAATCGCTCAATATTCTCTCCCTCTTCGAATAGTCGGGTATGTATGGTTTTGAGTTTCATAGGCTGCATGCTTTCGTTTCGTAATAATCCATCCCGTCCTTTTTTTGAACGCATATCCAGTCCACGGGTTGATCCCATGTCTCTCGATTGAGAGGAGTGTGTGAAAAACTGTTTTCAAAGCACAGGCCGACACGCATCCAACGAGAAGGGACAGAAGCGAGAAAACGATCATACCACCCACTTCCTCGCCCATGGCGAGTGCCGTGTTTATCGAACGCCGTGCCAGGAATATACAGACAAACGCTAGTTTCTGCGAACATAACCGAGACTTGTTTTGCCGTCTCGACTGGATCTGCAAATGGATCTGGCGATATCGTAAAGCGTACCGACGGTGAAGCGAAGGCCGGACTTGGTTCGTCTTGTAATGGTTGATACCCGACCGCTATCTGGCAGGCTAAAAGTTTTTTTACAAATCGGGAATCTGAGTTTTCCATAGGTGCTGTAGATTATATCCTTTTAGGAAAACCGCCGCCTATGGGCGGCAGTAGTATTGTTCGGGAATTCGGCGTACCCCGAGACATCCGCGATTTGCAAACTCGGATAACGGTTCTTCGATAACGCCGTTTTTCCATTTTGTCGCATGGATGATTGTCGACATTCCCGTTGCTATACCGACATGCCCGAAATCATCCTCCGCCACGCTGTATTCCAAGCGGGGTACGAAGACGAGATCCGCCGTGTCGATATCGCCGAAAGGAACTGGGACTGCTCTGGAATACAGTAACTGATGGTCTGGTAGTTGAATTTCAACCGAACTCCACAGCCACTGTGTAAATCTGAAGCAGTTAAAGACCTTGGGCGCCTCTGCGAGCGTTGCGCTTCGCCGATAGGTTGAAACGCCTATGCAAGCACGCGCCCGTTCGATAAGCAATTCTTTTACCATTGAACCGCCCACAACATGCATAACGCCACCTCCTTGGTTTTGACGCGAGAGGCGAAGACCCAGCTCAAGTGATTTTATACGTAGCTGGACCAAGTGGCAATATGTAAAATTTACAAGGGTGTTGCGTGCTGTGCACTTCGAAACCTCCGTCTAGGAGGCGAAGTAGTGCGAGCGCCAGGGATCGAACCTGGGACCTTTCGAGTATCAGTCGAATGCTCTACCAACTGAGCTACGCTCGCTTTGTCCTTCGAAGCCTTGGCGTAGGAGGACGTGCCAAGATATTATCAAAAAAATCCATCCGTCTCAATCAATCCGGCACTGAAAGGATTTTAGAAGGGCTGCGGTGGCCGCTCACTATGCGCACGCTTTTGACGGACACTTTGTAATGCGTCGCGACGAGCTCTATTACGCGCATGTTCGCCAAGTTCTGCTTCGCCGGCTCACGCACCGAAATTTTAAGATGATCTTTCGAAATTTGATCTGCGCTTTCTTTTTTGCTGTCGGGAAACACCCTCACTTTGACGTACATAATTATTTCGGGAATTTTTGCTCAGCGAGGCGTGGGATGGATTCGATAAGGCCGCCGAGCTCGCCGGACGAAGAAAGCAGTATCGCGTCGTTTGACCGCAGTTCTTTTTCGACCGCCGCCAGTGCCTCGTTTGCAGCGGCCACGCCCGTTGCTGTTATGCCGCTCTCTTGCACGCGCGCCGTCATCTCCTTGAGCGAGAGTTGCGTCTCCTTGCCGCCGCGCGGCGGATCGAAAATATAAACCCTATCCGCCCCCGCGAACGCGATGTCGTACCACGGCAGTGCGTCTCGATTGCGCCACGAAAAGGTGTGCGGCTCAAATACTACAATAAGCCGCCGAGCAGGAAAATGCAGACGCATTGCGGCAATGGCACTGCGCAATTTTTCAAGGCTCGATCCGAAACCCTCAAAAATCGGTATGGAGGTTTTTTCAGACTTCCTATCGAGCCTGCGCTTGATGCCTTTAAAACTCGCAACTGCGCTCGCGAACTGCTCGGGGCTCATGATATTTTTTGAAAATAGAAGCGCGGCCACGCCCACGATGTTCTGCACATTATGTTCGCCTAGCAAAGATGTTTCAACATTCGTTACTACTGCATTGTTTTGCAAAACATTGAAATAGCTTTTTTCTCCCCATACTATGTCCGCGGCATGGAAGTCGCCTTCGTGCAGTCCGTAAGTCACGGGATTGGAAATGCTGTAGATAAATTCTTTTGACAGTGGACCTTCGGTGCATGCCACCAAACTTTTCGTAAGCTGCGCCAAATCATAAAATGGGCGTAGATAATCAGCCGGCGTCGGAAAGACATTAAAGTGGTCGTGCGCTAGCGGCGTGATTAGCGCATGCGAAGGATGATAATGCAGGAATTTTGCGCGCGGATCGGTGTTGGAGGACGGATACTCGTCGCCCTCGAGCACGAATATATTCCCTGCGCCGATTTTCGCGCTTACGTTCGGCGGAATCGGCACCGCGCCGATAAAATAGGAAGGCTCGAGCCCGGCGCTCTCTAAACAATGCGCAAGCAACGCGGCGCAGGTAGACTTGCCGTAACTTCCAGCGACCACTATAGTTTCTTTTTTTTTCGAAAGTTCTCCCAACACCTCGGGGAACGACAAAATTGTTTTGCCGCTCGCGAATGCGGCCGCTACCTCCTCATTGCTCTCCGGCACGAGTTTTGCATTTTTTCCAATTACGATGAGATCCGCGTCCCGTGGAATATTTATGGCCGCATATGGGGTCTTGTACGAAAAGCCCTGCTGTTTCAGAAAATCTAAAATCGGGGGATATATCTCCTCGTCGGAGCCTGTTACCTCCGTGTCAATGTCTTTGAGGAGTTTGGCGACCGCAGACATACCGACGCCCCCTATACCGATAAAATGAGCCTTTTTCCAATGCATGTCTTCAATGTAACAAAAAATCCGGCGCCCTGTGAGAGACGCCGGACTAGCTAGGAATGCCGGGCGATGACAACGGCGTTGCGCGGAGTGCCGGCCTTTCCGTCAAGCCAAGTAGCCTTGGCAGGCTGGTAGGCATGAGCGAGATCAATGTGATCCTTGGGTACGCCCTGCTCCATGCATTGCGCGCGGATTAGCTTGGGCAGGTCGGGATAAAACGCGCCGCCCTTGCGCGGCACGCAATCTCCGCCCCAGCGCTCCGATATCATCTTGTACATGGCCTGGTTGATCCTGCTGTACACAGGGTGCTCCAAGTCGTGTGGAAAGAGCGCTCCAGGTATGCCCCAGAATGGTTTGACGTACACCTCTCGAGGAGTACCCAGATGTTCGAGTCCGGAAAAACAAATACTCTCGTGCGTTCGACCACGCATACCGTGCTGGAGTCTGTATCTGTCCAGCAAGCAGTCGCGGCCTGTATGAAGTACGAGCGCAGTCTTGCCCCGCACCATTAGCGTCGTAGGACAGCTTGAGGGACTAAATACGCAGGCCTCGCCGGAGCGGATGGGTACGCCGTCTGCGGGGCGTTGCGGATTGCGCCAGACACTGTGCGATCCCGCTTCAACTTGTGCCGTAAGTTCTTCCGACGCAATAATTCGGTCGGAAAACTTGACCGGGCTTGGTGCAAGCGCCTTGCCTATACGGAGATCCCGCAACGCTCGTCCCAAACGCCCCGAGAATTCTTCCCGCACTTTCTCGTCTTTTGCCGAAAGTTGCGAGAGAGACCAGTTGAGCGGCCTGCCGAAGATCGTCGCCGTGAAGAGGCTTCCGCACAGCTCGAAGCGAATGTAGGAATAGGCGTCATTAAGAGACGTTTTCTGAAGCACGCGGGCCTCCTATTTTGAGCTTCTGTTTTTTATATACAGTACTTTTTGAGAATATGCTACTGTGCACAATGTCATGGTCGGAAAACTCTCCATCGTCGCGACACCGATAGGAAACCTGGAGGACATCACTCTACGAGCCCTGCGCATTCTCAAGGAAGTGGACGTCGTCGCGTGCGAGGACACACGCGTTACGCGCAAGCTTTTGGCTCATTTTGACATCCACACCCCGACAAGCACGCTCCCGCATGTGCCCAGACTTTTGTCGCAGGGTAAGCGGGTGGCGCTGGTGACTGATGCCGGTACGCCAGGAGTCTCTGATCCCGGGCTTGAAATAACAGCCCGTGCGCGCGAACAGGGGGCCGTGATAGAGGCGGTTCCTGGGCCATCGGCGCTCACGGCCGCCATTTCTGTTGCCGGCCTGCGCGCGCCCGCGTTCGTGTTTTACGGATTTTTGCCCCTTAAGAAGGGAAAAGAGAAATTATTCAGGGAGATCGCAAATAGCGTACGCGCGAGCGTTTTTTACGAGTCTCCGCATAGAATAATGAGGACCCTCGAGTCGCTCGCCGGATTTCTCGGCGCCGGACGCCGGATCGGCTTGTTCAGAGAGCTGACCAAACTGCATGAGGAGTCCGTCATCGGCACGCCCACAGAAGTAATAGAAAAGCTGGTGCCTGAAAAACAAAGAGGAGAGTTTGTGGTGATAGTGGAAGGTTTGTGATTTGTTAGTTTGTAATTTGGAGCTTATACTCCTGATATGTCCAAAGAAATGTGGATTATCGCACTCGGTATAGCGGTGGTGGCGGTGCCCCAGCTCGGAATTCCGGGCTCGCTCAAAACTCTTCTTATTACCGCCTGCGGCGGCACTATCGCTATTATAGGTTTCGTGCTTAGGGGACAGCAGCTTTCACGAGGCGGACTCTCGCGTCGCGGCTCGTTGCCGTTTGTAGAAAATGACCATACCGAAGGCGCTGTTTCTGGGGAGTAGCACTTTTTTGCTCGCTGGAGCAGGTTATTTTTTCCTGCCGCCGTTTTTTTCTGTTTCATATTCTCAAAACCACCAATCGGCAACCAACGACCAGCCGCCCGCCGCAACAAATGCCGCGGCGCATGCGCCTCGGCCGAACCCGCTAAAGGCCGTTTACATGACGCAGTGCGTCGCGGGTACGCCATCCTTCCGCGACTCGCTTGTCAAGCTCATTGATAGCACGGAGCTCAACGCGATCGTCATAGACATAAAAGATTTTTCGGGAAAAATCGCTTTCCCGACGAATCATATTTTGTTAAAAGATTCCGTCTCGGAAAAATGCGGCGCGGTGGACATGGAGAGTTTTATAAAGACGCTTCACGAGAAAAATGTTTACGTTATAGGGCGCATAACCGTCTTTCAGGACCCTTATTATGCCAAGTCGAATCCAGGACAAGCGGTGCAAAAGACCGGAGGCGGAGTTTGGTATGACCGAAAAGGGCTTGCCTTCGTCGATGTCGGCGCACGGCCGTTTTGGGACTATATTGTCGAGCTCGGGAAGCTATCTTACGCGATAGGGTTCGACGAACTTAACTTCGATTACATCCGATTTCCCTCGGACGGCAACATGTCGGAGGCAGTCTATACGTGGAGCATAGGCAAAAGCAAGGGACAGGCGCTTGAGGAATTCTTCCAGTACCTCTCACAGCAGTTAAAGCCCACCGACGCAATTCTTTCCGCCGACCTCTTTGGTTATACGACCGTGCATAACGACGACCTCGGCATCGGGCAGATACTTGAGCGCGCCCTGCCTTACTTCGACTATATTTACCCAATGGTCTATCCTAGCCATTATAACAGCGGGTTTGCGGGCCTTGCGGACCCCAACAGCGATCCCTACAAAGTGGTGTATACGTCGCTTGAACAAGGGATAGAACGCGAACTTGCGACGACAACGAAGCAAACGAGTTTTGTATTTGCTCCCATCGCTTCAACCTCGCCGCAGTTATATGAAAAGCCGGTCTACTACGGCAAGGTAGTGCCGTGGCTACAGGACTTTGATTACCCGGTAGATTACACGCCGCAAATGGTCCGCGACCAGATACGCGCTGCGCGCGACGCCGGCATCGACTCGTGGCTCTTCTGGGACGCGGGCAACAAGTACAGTAGCCTGCGCCAAGTACTTGCACAGCCAGCCGTTGACAGGTGATACACTTTTGATACACTAGAGGTATGGCAACGGCAAAAACAAGGATTAATATTAGCGTTAAAAAAGATACCGAAAGAATGCTTAAAGCGCTTGCTAAGCGCGATCAAAAGCCGCTTGCGAGCAAGGTGGTGGATCTTGTCGAAGAAGCCCTAGAACTTGAAGAAGATCGGATGCTCAGTGCCATTGCGGACGAACGTTTGAAGGGCAAAGTCCGCTGGATTAAAGACAGCGACAAAATATGGAAATAAGATATTCCATTACTCTCCATCTCGCTGTTATATCAAAAGACATTCCTCGGCTCGACACATTTTGGCGTCATACGATCCGCGACGCCATTCGAGAAAAACTAAAAACAAAACCGGAATTATACGGGAAACCTTTGCGCCAAACGCTCAAGAGTTGTCGAACATTGCGTATCGGCGATTATCGTGTCGTATTTAAAATTCAGGACATTACAGTATATATAGTTGGCATTGTTCATCGCAGGGCTAAGTACGAAGGCATCGAAAAGAGAATTTGATCATATTTTGATATACTAAAAGGGATGAAAGAAAGTTCCGACCAAATAACATTTTTTGCTAAGACCAACTCAAGGGGTAGGGAAATGCCCTTCGGCATAAAGCGCAAGGATCGCGTGCGCCACATGTATGTCATAGGCAAAACCGGTATGGGAAAGTCCACACTCCTCGAGAACATGGCCATTCAAGACATACGCAATGGCGAAGGGGTGGCCTTCATCGACCCACACGGTGCAACCGCCGAGCGCCTGCTCGAGTATGTACCCAAGGAGCGCGTCAAGGATGTGCTCTATTTTGCGCCGTTCGACATGGAGCACCCGATAGCTTTCAATGTCATGGAGGACGTTGGCTACGACAAGCGGCATCTTGTGGTTTCGGGGCTTCTCGCTGCCTTCCGCAAGATATGGGTGGACGCGTGGAGCGCACGCATGGAGTATATTCTTTCGAACACTCTGCTCGCGCTTCTTGAGTACCCCGGCTCGACTCTCCTTGACGTCAACCGCATGCTCATCAACAAGAATTTCCGTAAAAAAGTCGTCGAGAACATCACCGATCCGATAGTAAAAGATTTCTGGGAGCAGGAGTTCGCGACCTACACCGACCGTTACACGCAGGAGGCGACGCCTGCCATACAGAACAAGGTCGGGCAGTTTACTTCGAATCCTTTAATACGGAACATCGTCGGACAGCCAAAGTCGTCCTTCGATATCCGCAAAATAATGGACGAACGAAAGATATTGATAATAAATCTATCCAAGGGACGCGTCGGCGAGGTTAATGCGACTCTCCTTGGGTCCATGCTCGTAACCAAAATATATCTGGCAGCGATGTCGCGCGCCGACGCTTCGATACAGGTTATGGAAGGTCTGCCTTCGTTCTACTTTTATGTAGACGAGTTCCAGACATTTGCCAACCAGAGCTTCGCCGACATTCTTTCGGAGGCCCGCAAGTATAAGCTCAATCTTATTATTGCGCACCAGTACGTCGAGCAGATGGAAGAGGAGGTGCGCGACGCCGTCTTCGGCAACGTGGGCACAACGATCGCCTTCCGCGTCGGGCCATTCGACGCCGAAGTTCTGGAGACGATCTTCAAACCGCAGTTCTCCGCGACCGACCTTGTGAATCTCGGCTTCGCGCAAGTCTACCTGACACTTATGATAGATGGCGTTGGCTCGCCGCCATTTTCCGCTACGACCCTGCCTCCATTCGACCTGCCCGGGGAGCGCTACCCGCGCGAGGTTATGGAGAGCTCGCGGGGGCTTTTCAGCAAGCCGCGCGGCATGGTCGAAGAAGCGATAAAAAAATGGAACGAGTCGGACCCTCCTTCGGCGCTGGTGCCGAAGCCGAGGAAAGACTATGTGCGCCACGACGCCCCCAAAGCTCCACCTACTTCGGTAGCTCCGACCCCGCCGACAACTCCGATCCTTCACAAGCCGGCCGAGATAAAACACGCCGAGGCCAAGGTAATGGGCGAGCAGATAGCGCGCGAGCATAAAATGGCCCAGAGCCAGGGAGCAGAGCCTCTGCGACACTCGCCGTATAATCCGCCCTTCGATAGAACTCAGGGTAAACCCCCGCTCGACGGGATACAGAGCCTGCGCGAAGCGCTGGAGCGTATAAAAAAGGCTCCAGCTACCGACTTGAAGGAAACCTTAAATAAAATAGCGCCCGAGGCGCGCGAGCCCGATACACATAAGAGTGTGGGCTTGCCGGAAAAAGTTCTCCGTGAGATGCTTGCCGTTGATGAAGAGAACATCTCTTAGGTGGACATTTTTTGTAACGCTTTTATTGTTCGCGGTGCCGCTTTACGCTGATCAGGCCGTGAATATAAATACCGCGGATAAGGCGGTTCTTATGACATTGACCGGCATCGGCGAAGTTAAGGCCCAAGCGATCATAGATTACCGCAACGCCAACGGCCCGTTCTCGAAAATAGAGGACATTATGAACGTGAGCGGCATAGGCACGGCGACATTCAACAACATTAAAGACCATATAACAGTAGAAAGTATATCTGTGCCGAACACTACGGAGCCGCAGGTGCAGGAAACGCAGCCGCCGCTCCAAATTCAGCCCGAGCAAGGTGGGGGCGCGGCGCCTACTCCGCGGCTCGCAGTCCGCATCACCGGAGAGAACCGCTCCATTGTAGGCGCAGGCTCGTTTTGGGGCGGAGAGGCGTATGGGATTGACGACGAGCCGCTAGGCCAAGGCATACGCTACCTTTGGAACTTCGGCGACGGCGCGACCGTGGAGGGCCGGCGCGTCTTCCACGCATACGCGTATCCGGGCAAGTACGCGGTACTACTTACCGTCGCGCAGGGATACTCAAGCGCGTCGAATCTTATTGCAGTCGAGGCGGTCCTGGGGAACATTATCTTCGCCGCCGAAGGCGATGGATCGCTCACCGTCTATAACAAGTCGGACCAGAATATCAATATAGGGCTATGGTCGCTTGTACAAGGCGCGGAGGCCTTCGTCATTCCGGAGAATACTTTCGTTCTCGCGGGCGAGGGCGTGCGATTTTCCCCGCTTGTCACAAAGATAGTGGGCACTCTCGATGCCGATCTCCTATACCCGAATGGCATGCAGGCAATGAGCGCGACGGTTGGCGGGAATTCGCCCTTGCGCGGGGAGAGGGTGAGTGCTCCGCCGAAATCAGCGAGTTCAGGGTACGCTGATTTGCCTGCCGGCAAATCGGCTGAAGTGCTCGCGCCACCGCTCGGCAAACCCCATCCGTCCGTTATTTCGCCCCAGCCTTCCGAATCCGTTGCTTTCAGCGAAGAAAATACTGCCGCTGCGGCGAAAAACGATGTATCATCTTCTCTGTGGCTGTCGCTCGCGGGACTTGCCCTCGTGATCGCGGTCGGCGTCGCGGGTACATGGTATGCCAGGCCCTCCTACGCCAAGACTACTGAGGGCGGGTCCTCCGGACTCGAAACTGCTCTTACCGCTGACGAGTTTGAGATTACAACGCAATGAAGACGATATTAGTAACAGGAGGTGCCGGGTTCATAGGGTCGCATTTATGCGAACGGCTTGCGAGGGAGGGAAATAAAGTCATATCGCTTGATAATTATTTTACTGGCTCGCGCGATAATCACGTCGCGGGCGTGGAGTATCGCGAGGGGCATACCAAAAATATCGAACAGTATGTGCCCGAAACTCCGGACATAATCTATCATCTCGGCGAATACTCGCGCGTCGAGATTTCGCTCACCGAACCCGCGATCGTTTGGGACTTCAACAGTGCTGGCACATTTGGTGTTCTTGAATTTTGGCGTAAAAGGAAACGCAAGCTCGTATATGCAGGCTCCTCGACCAAATTCGGCGACGGCGGACTCGGGCGCGTGCAGACTCCCTATGCATGGACCAAGGCAAGCAATACCGAGCTCGTGCAGAATTATGAGCGGTGGTACTCGCTTCCGTACGCGATTACCTACTTTTATAACGTGTATGGTCCGCGTGAGCGGCCGGCGAACGAATATGGTACTCTGATAGAGACTTTCAGACGCCAAAGGCTCGCAGGACAGCCGCTTACCGTCGTTTCTCCCGGCACGCAAAAACGAAATTTCACTCATGTAGACGATATTATCGACGGCTTAGTGCTGGTTGGCGAGCGTGGAGAGGGAGATGAATTCGGTCTTGGATCGCCGGAAGCGCATTCCGTGCTCGAGGTCGCGAAGATGTTTGGGGGAGAAATAATAATGCTTCCGGAAAGACAAGGTAATCGCATGGATTCAACTCTGGATATTACCAAAGCGCGCGCGCTTGGCTGGATGCCTCGCAACGGCCTCCAAAAATACATCGCTTCGGCATAGCTGGACTATGAAGAAAATCCTGATTTTTTCACTTGCGTATTATCCGCGCGTGGGCGGCGCGGAGGTGGCTATCAAAGAGATTACTGACCGCATCCGCGATATCGAGTTCCATATGCTTACGCTACGGTTCGGCAGTGGGCCGCGGGAGGAAAAGATAGGAAACATACAAGTGCATCGCGTCGGTTGGGGATCTGCCTATATTTCTAAAATATTGTTCGTTCCCATCGCGTCGTATGCGGCGATTCGGCTCCATCGCCAAACCAGGTTTGACGGCGCGTGGGTGATGATGAGTTATATGCTTTTGCCACTTGTGCTTGCAGGCTTACGAATACCGTATGCGCTGACTTTGCAGGAGGGCGATACCGAACGCCACATGTTTGCACGGTTACGTATACTGCCTTTTTTATATCTTTTGCGTCGTGGATTCCGTAACGCAACTGCGGTGTCGGCACTCTCTACTTTTCTTGCCGCCTGGGCACAGCGTATGGGCTATAGGGGTAACGTTGAAATAATTCCCAATGGCGCTGATATCCAAAAGTTTTCAGGTCAAAAAATACCACACCAAGGCACTGTACTTGTTACCTCGTCCAGGTTAGTACATAAAAATGCGATTGATGATGTGATTCGCGCCCTGGCTCTTGTTCCGGATATCCGTTTCCACGTTGCGGGAGAAGGGCCGGAAGAAGTAAAGCTCAAAACTCTTGCGCGCGAGCTTGGTGTTGAAGACCGGATAAAGTGGTTTGGGTATGTCGAACACGCTCGTTTAGTTGATCTTTTGCATACTTCCGATATTTATGTGCGGCCGAGCCGGAGCGAAGGTTTCGGCGCTTCGTTCGCCGAAGCTATGGCCGCTGAAATTCCTGTCATTACCACGCAAGAGGGAGGACTCAAAGACTTTATCTCCAATGACACCGCCTGGGTGGTGGAAAAGGATAGGCCCGACCAAATTGCATTGCAAATTAAGGCTATTTTGAGTAATCCTGCGGCGGCGCAAAAAGTCGTAACTGCCGCGCGAAAACTTGCCGAAGACAAATACGATTGGGATTTGATAGCAAAAAACATGCGGGAGAAAGTTTTCGCCCGCGTGCTAGAGTAACTTCATGTTTTCAGCCAAATTATTTTTGGCGCCTTTCGGCGGCACGCACCGCTCTATTCTCTTTGGAGGACGGCCGGCTCCGGAATATTTCCGTTTCAATTTTGAAGTCGTACAGACGCTTGCAGAAGCGGATTTTGCGATAATTCCCAATGCGGTGCGCAAAGTTTCGCCGGAATTTATGGAGCACGTTCGCAGGACGGTTGCATATGCGAAGACTCTAGACAAGAAGACGATAGTTTTTATCAGCGGAGACTTGGGCTACCGCATCCATATGGACGGGGTGCTCGTGTTTAAAGTTTCAGAGTACGCCCATGGGAAGCGCAAAAATGAAATAATGTCGCCGCCATTCGTGGAGGATTTTTGGGCTGGTGCGCAATTCGAACCGCGCCGCAAGAGCGCACGGCCGAGCATCGGTTTTTGCGGTTATGCCGGGTTCCCTTCGCTCGCGACTCGGGTTAAATATTTATTAAGAAATTCGGCATTTGACGCGGCCGCGCTTGCCTCACCGCACTGGGGCGCGCACAAGCGTGGTATTTACTTCAGGCGTAAGGCGGTAGGCCTTTTGCGGCGAGACCCGCGCATCGACGCGCGCTTTACTATCCGCGGTGCGTTTTTTCTTAATGCTGCGCCGACGCCGCAGAGCCGCGATTCGGCCCGGCGGGAATTTTTGGATAACCTGCGTAGTGCGGACTTCTCTCTGGCCCCCAAGGGCGACGGCAACTATTCTATCCGCTTTTTCGAAGCGCTTTCAATGGGACGCATTCCGATACTTATAGACACCGATATGGTTTTGCCGCTCGAAAAAGTTATCGATTATTCGAAGTTCATTGTCCGCGTGCCTCATACGGAAATGCACGCCCTGCCCGACCGCATAGCAACGCTCTACGGCTCGCTTTCGGACGAAGAATTTATGAACATGCAAAAAGCGGCGCGCGACACATTTGTACAATACCTGCGGCAAGACGCGTTCTACAATACAGCATTTTCCATCCTGCGCGATCGCGGCCCCGAAGCGCTGTAAAATATCCACATGCGCTTTCTCTGGATAATTCTCGCGATGGCATTCGCGTTACGGTTGGCCTCGGTGACTTTCGGCCTGCCGCTTGTATTATTTGGCGATGAGTTCGTGCACATCGTAACCGCCTTTAATTTTCTTGATGAGGGCACTTTGCGCGCGATCTCGCCATTGTCGTACGTTCCGTCACTGTTTGCGGTCCTGCTAGCGCCGTTTTTCGGAATCTTCGGCTTTTTTCTCATGATCTTCGGCACGGTTGATGGAGTTGCGGGCTTCAAGGAGTTTGCGATCCTGAATGCTCCATATTTTATTTCAATAGGCCGAGTCCTCTCGGCACTTTTCGGCTCGGCATTTCTTTTTTTCTTGTTTTTGATCGTACGCAAGATCACAAGTCAGAAAATCGCGCTCGCGATTACCGCGCTCGCGGCAGTTGATTTCTGGCTGGTGCACGAGTCCATGAGGGCGCATTTTTGGATGCCGGCGACCGCAATTGTTGCGGCGGGAATATACTTTTTTATCCGGCTGTCGGAGTCCGGCAAGACGCGGGATTACGCGCTGTCCACGGGAAGCATGGCCGCCGGATTCTGGATGGGATATTTCCCGGTACTTCTTGCGCCCTTCTTTGCACTCGCACACTTCCATGCCCGAGGCAGAAAACTCTTTGATCTCGCGATCTGGGGTGCAATAAGCGTCGCCGCGCTTGCGGTGGTTGCGTGGCTCAATCCGTTGAGCTTCCTTAAGCAGTTTGGACGTGCCATCCGTAGTGCGCTCAACGTAGTCGGCATAGAAGTATTCCCGCAATTTGCGGTATCGGCGGACAAAGCGACCGAACCCCTGCGGAATTTTTTATTATTCCTAAAACTGCTCATATTCGATAATCCGCTTATCCTTGTGCTCGGCCTACTCGGTATGGGACTCATGCTTTACGGTAACCCGCGCTCATTCAAGACACAGGTTATCGCGGGATTCTTCCTCTTTTATCTTTTGGCCGGCATATTTGTATGGCCGCATCCCGACAACCGCTATATCCTGCCGCTTCTTCTGCCGCTCTATGCCGCCGCGGGATACGCGATGTACGATCTTTTTGGCCGAGGGACTGTGGCGCGACGCATTGTATATGCTTGCGCCGCGCTCGCCTTCCTATACTCCGCATACGCCAGCATGTCATATGCAGTTCTTTTGCAGAAAAGCGACACGCGAGCTCTTGCGCGGGAGTGGATAGAGCGCAATGCCCCATGGGGGAGCGCCGTGCTATCCGATGCGCAGTATTTTGAGCTGGTCAAGGACAAAGGGTCGGTCGAATATCTGCGCGAGCATCTGCCTGAAGCTCTGCGGGAGCGCGACCGCTTTGCACCGGAGGACGGCTATTTCTGGCTTAACTCCGAGTATGCTGGAAAGCTCAAGGATCTGCGGTTCGATTATTTTGTCTCTGGATTCTACGACCCTGCGGCGAAGCCTGAGGTCCCGCAAGGATTTTCGCTCATGCAAACATTTTATCCGCAAACGCCGGACTTCCACTTGGACGACCTGCTCGATAATCCTTTAAATCCCGCCGCAGCTGTCTCGGCAGTTGACAGATTGGGTCCGTATATTGAAATTTATTCCCGCGCGAAGTAGTATTAAAGGCGTGAAGGCCGAAGATCCCTTTGTTTCCATCGTTGTCCCGCTATATAACGAGCGGGAAAGTGTCGCGGAATTGCATCAGGAACTGCAGACGGCGCTCGGCGCTTTGGGCAGGCCGTCGGAAGTCATTTACGTTGACGACGGTTCGCGCGACGGCACGCTTGATCTGCTCAAGTCCCTGCCTGATGCCCGCGTAATTTCTTTTGTCCGCAATTTCGGCAAATCAAAAGCGCTTGAGTGCGGGTTCGCGCAGGCGCGAGGCCGGTACATTCTTACGCTTGACGGCGACCTGCAGGACGACCCGCGCGAGATACCGAAATTTCTCGAGGCTCTCGAGCAGGGGAGCGACCTCGTCGTCGGATGGAAAGTCAATCGCAAGGACTCGCTCGAAAAAAGATTCGTATCGAAAATCGCCAACGGCATGGCTCGCGCCATAGCGGGGAGCGCGGTGCACGACATGAACTGCGGCTTTAAGGGTTTGCGCGCCGAAGTGGCAAAGAACCTGCACTTTTACGGCGACATGCATCGGTACCTGCCGGCCGTCATAGGTGCGATGGGCTACCGCGTTGCGGAAGTTCCGATCGCGCACCGCGCGCGCAAGCACGGGCGCTCAAAATACGGCGTGTGGCGTCTTTTTGCCGGCTTTTTCGATCTTCTGACGCTCCTTTTCCTTCGGCGATTTTTCGATCGCCCCATGCATTTTTTCGGGCTCCTGGGTCTTGCGCTGAATGCGGCGGGGGCAGTCATTCTTCTGTATCTTACATATGTCAAGCTTGCTATCGGCGAGTCCATAGGCGGTCGGCCACTATTGTTCTTGGGGATACTGCTGATGGTCGTCGGCTTTCAGTTGTTGTCGCTCGGGCTCCTGGGCGAGCTTGTGGTGCGGCAAAAGAGCGGAGAAATCGTGCCGATACGTTACAGACAATGAATCTAAGCGAGATTCAGAAAAAGTGGCTTTGGTTTGGGGCGCGATTTGCGATCACTTTTGTGCTTCTCACTCTGCTTTTGCAGGCAGTAAACGCGGATTCATTTTTTAGCCAAATACGTCGGGTTGGCATTCTGCCGTTTGCGTTGGGCGCCGCAAGTTACCTTATCGCCACCGCACTCAACACTTTTCGTTGGCATCTTTTACTCAACGCCCGTCAAATTTTGGTGCCGCTCCGGCAGTTGTTTGCTTATAATTTTTCGTATACTTTTTATACCGTAGTTCTGCCGGGCGGACGAATCGCGGCCGAGGCAATGCGGATCTATCAAATAGTGCGCGACCATGCCTCGCCCGAGTTGCGCGGTCATGCCATAACCTCGGCATTCCTCGACCGCATAGTTGCGTTTCTCTCTTTTGCCGCAATTGTCGCCGCCTTTTTTATTTTTACGCCTCAAGCTGCGGCGACTTTCTCGCTGTGGGCAATAATAGTCGCAACCGTTGTCGTAGCGACCGCTATGCTCTTTGCAATAGGTCCTCCCGCGTTCATTATCAGGCCGTTTGAACGTTTTTTGCCGCGCACCGTGGTCTCAATTTTTCTTGGCGACTCTCCGTCATACCGCATCACGCTCCTCGGATGGATTGGAGCCATTTTCTTTTCTCTGGCTGCCGACGGCGTTTTTGCACTTGGCGCATATGCCATAGCTTTGGAGCTCGGAATATACGTTCCGTTTTTTGTCATGCTCGCGACGTTCTCCATAGGAATGGTCGCGGCTTCAGTGCCGCTCACCATAGCGGGCATAGGCCTGCGTGAAGGAGCTTTTGCAGGCGCGCTGGTTATCCTTGGCGGCATCTCTGCGGAGAGCGCAGCTGTCATATCGGCTGTCATGCTGGTCTCCTCCCTTGCGGTTGTCCTACTTGGAGGACTTATCGAATTTCATCGGCATTTTTTAAGAACCTGACATGCGCATTCTTATTGCAACCGGCGTCTATCCGCCCGAGAGCGGCGGCCCAGCCACGAACACGAGGCTCCTCGAGGAGAGGCTTCCAAGCCACGGATTTGTCGTCGCGGTATTGCCTTTCCGGACCGTGCGACGCTTGCCTTGCGGTGTGCGGCACGCCGCATATTTTTTCCGGCTGCTCGCAATGGTGCGACGGGCCGACATCTTATATGCGCAAGACGCTGTTTCCGTCGGGCTGCCGGCAGCGGTAGCTTCTGTCTTTTCGCGGAAAAAACTCATAATCCGAGTGCCGGGCGACTATGCATGGGAACAAGGCCGCGCGCGCTTCGGCGTCCGCGAATCGCTGGATGAGTTCGGACCGCACCTGCACGGCTGGCGCGTCTGGTTTTTGCACAAAGTGCAATGCTGGAGCCTATCGCGCGCGTGGAGGATAATAGCGCCGAGCAGCTATTTGCGCGACCATGTAATATCATGGGGAATAAAACCTGAAAGGATAATCCTGATTCACAACGGCATAGAGTTGCCGGTGCCCATAGAACCGCCCCAAGCTCGGCCCGAGGGTTTTTTGGTCGTTTCTATAGGCCGCCGCGTCCCGTGGAAAGGGTTTGAGTCATTGGAGAGCGTTGTGGCTCGGGAAAAAAAGTGGAGTCTTTTCATCGCCGAGACATTGCCGCGCCCGCAGGCGCTCGGCTGGGCAAGCACAGCGGATGTATTCGTCCTGAATTCAAGCTACGAGGGGTTATCTCATACGCTGATTGAGGTGATGTCACTTGGTTCGCCCATAATTGCTACCAATATCGGGGGTAATCCGGAGCTGATACGGGACGGCATTGAGGGTCTGCTCATTCCAGCGCATGACGATGAAGCTCTATACAATGCGCTTAAGAGCATGGAGTCGGACAGAGCGCTGGCAAAAAGGTTGGGCGTCGCGGCGGCAGAACGCGCCAAAGAATTCTCGATAGAAAAAACCGTGAATAAATTAATCGAACTCCTGCATACGGCATGAAAGTTCTGGCGATAACCGGAGACAGATCGTTCGCGCCTGGGTATCCGCGGTTCGACCTGCAGCGCGCCGCGGTTAATGAGCTCTCGGTCGTATATTGGTGGCGCGGAAGTCTGTGGCCAAAAATTCCGCTGGGTAAATTCGATGTCGTTACAGCGCAGGATCCGCTCTGTCGCGGACTGTTCGGCTGGCTTACTGCACGACGAATTGGCGCAAAATTTAATGTCCAGGTACATACGGACCTTTCCGCGCGGAATTTTTTTTGGCGCGTGCTGGCAAGAGCTATATTGCGGAATGCAGACTCTATACGTGTTGTGTCGGAGAAAATCAAAAACCAGGTTTTAAGCATGGGCACACGCGCTCCGGTGCACGTTTTGCCGATATATGTTGATGTTTCAAGATTTCGTAATATCAAACGGCAGCCGCACACGCAAAAAACTATTTTATGGTTTGGGAGATTTGAGCCGGAAAAAGATCCTCTGCTTGCAATAAAAATTTTAGAACAGATTCGCCGCACTATTGCCGCGAAGCTGATAATGCTCGGGGCGGGAAGTTTGGAAAAATCCCTGAAAACCAATGCGGCAAGGTTAAACCTTGCCGCGCAGGTAGAGTTTCCGGGATGGCGGGAGCCGCTGCCATATCTTGCGCAAGCCGATATGGTGTTGTGTACCTCCAGACACGAAAGCTACGGCGCGAGCGTTATAGAGGCGTTGGCGGCCGGAGTTCCCGTAGTCGCGCCAGATGTCGGCATCGCAAAGAGCGCGGGCGCAGTGGTCGCGCCGCGCGAAAAATTGGCCGACGCAGTTATAGAAGTTTTGCGCTCTGAAAAAATTGGAGAGTTGAAGGTGCCATTATTGGATAAAGAAGCATGGATACAAAAATGGAGAGATACGTTGTAGGATTCATCGGCCAAGGCTTCATCGGCAAAAGCTACGCGGACGACTTCGAGAGGCGCGGCTACGATGTCGTCCGTTACGCGCTAGATGAACCGTATTGCTCAAATAAAGAAAAAATAAAAGATTGTGGCGTGGTGTTCATTGCGGTGCCGACTCCCACGACCAGGAAAGGCTTCGATTACTCCATAGTTCGCGACGCTCTCAAGCTTCTGCGCCCCGGTTCCACGGCCGTCATCAAGTCGACCATTCTCCCCGGCATGACCGATGCTCTGCAGAAAAAATTTCCCCGGCTTTTTGTGATGCATTCGCCGGAATTCCTGGTGCTAAAGCAGGCGGCGGAGGATGCCGCGCGTCCACTGCGCAACATAATCGGCATTTCCAAAACGACGCCAGCGCATCGAGCGCGAGCATACAAAGTGCTGAAGATGCTCCCACATGCACCTTTCGAGCTCGTATGCACCGCCAAGGAAGCGGAGCTTGTCAAATATGCCGGCAACTTCTTTCTTTATCTAAAAGTGCTGTTTGCAAACACCATGTTCGACGCTGCACGCGCGGCGAACGCGAAATACGAAGTCATCCGGTTGGCGGTTGCCGCCGATCCGCGCATTGGTCCGTCGCACTTGGAGGTGCTCCACGACAGCGGTCATAAAGGCGCACGCAAGGGGCGCGGTGCCGGCGGAGTGTGTTTTATCAAGGACATTGCCGCGCTGGCGGCATTTTATCGGCAAAATGTCCGCGACAGCGTTGGGGCGGACTTTATAGATGCCGCCGTGAAAAAGAACATCACATTGCTCCGACGCTCCAAAAAAGATCTCAACCTGCTTGCGAGTGTGTACGGAGAATTATGATATATCATAATAAATTAAAACTGCTTGTTTTCACGCAGGCAATAGATCGCAACGACCCGATACTCGGATTTTTCCACGCATGGGTGGCAGAGCTTGCCGTGCGATGCGAGAAAGTGCTGGTATTATGCCTGCGCGAGGGAAAACATGATCTGCCCCAAAACGTAAAAGTTATCCACATCTTACCTTGCGAAGGTCAGACCTTCGCACGCAGGATTAAGGTTATTTTAAGGATTTTAAGGCTTGCTTGGGAATTGCGGCGAGAATATGATTCCGTATTCGTTCACATGAGCCAGGAATTCGTGCTGGCGGCCGGATGGCTGTGGAAACTGCTAGGAAAGCAGGTTTTCCTTTGGCGCAATCATTATGCCGGCTCTATTCTGACCGACATATCCGCTCTTTTCTGCATTAAAATTTTTTATACCTCCAAATCTTCCTACACGGCAAAATTCAGAAAGGCGGTACAAATGCCTGTCGGCATCGACACCGATCTTTTTACGCCGCCTGCCTTCGCCGAGGCTTCGTCGGGCAAGCGCGGTGAGCGCGTGCCCGGGTCAGTACTTTCGCTTGGGCGAATCGCGCCGTCAAAACGCCTAGAAATTTTAATCGAAGCGTTGCGCGGACTGGATTGCACTGCGGATTTTTACGGGCCTGCGGATGCCGGATATTTGAAAAAACTAAAAGCGCTCGCTCAAAACATGCCTGTGTGCTTTCATGGTTCGGTGCTGAACATCGAAACGCCGCAGATTTTTGCATCGCATGAGGTTTTCGTAAATCTCAGCCCTGCCGGTATGTTCGACAAAACTATTCTCGAGGCCGCGGCGTGCGGGTGCCTTATTATTACTACGAGCCCCGATGCCGCGGCGCTTTTTGGCGAGCCTCTGGTAGAGCCGACTGCCGCCGCCGTGGCTCAAAAACTTGGGAAACTTTTTGAGTTGTCCGCGGATGAGAAAAATCGTCTCCGCGGCAAATATCGCGGATCGGCAGAGGGCCACAGTCTCGCAAAGCTTATAGAAAAACTATGTGCGGAATTCTAGGCATAACTGAAAAAAACGAAGCGCTTGTGCGCGCTGCGGCAAAGACCATGGCACATCGCGGACCGGACGCGTTCGGAATATTTTCCGATGATAATGTTACTCTCGGACATAATCGCTTGTCCATAATCGATCTTGATGCCCGCTCAAACCAGCCCATGCACGCCGGCGGCTGCTCCATAGTTTTTAACGGCGAAATATACAACTTTAGAGAGCTGAAATCGGAACTCCAGAATCTTGGTTGCTCGTTCAAAACAGGATCCGATACGGAAGTACTGCTGTGTGCGTACAGACAATGGGGCAAAGGGCTTACGGCAAAAATACGGGGGATGTATGCGTTCGCTATATACGACAAATCGCAGGGAAAGATCGCACTCTGCACCGATCGCTCCAACATGAAGCCAATAGTCTATGCCGTCGTTGGCGGAAAGCTTTTTTTTGCTTCTGAAGTCCGCGCCATCCTTGCAATGCTCAAAGAGAACGGATTGAAGCTCGACGTAGATCACGAGGCTCTCTCGCTGTACTACGCTTTTGGATACATTCCAGCGCCCCATACTCTTTATGTTGGGGTGTGCCGCCTCTCTGGGCGCGCATGGGTTACGTATGATCTTAAAACCGGCGAAATACGGGAAGAAGAATATCCCGAGCTACCGATAAAAAAAACCTCCGAAGAGGAGCTTTCCTCATTGCTTGAGAGTGCGGTCAAAAAGCATCTGGTCGCCGACGTACCGGTCGGAGTCTTTTTCTCCGGCGGAACGGACTCCTCATTGATAGTCGCAATATTAAAAAAGCTGGGCATAAAGCTCGAGACGTTCAGCGTCAAGGTCGCCGGCAGGCCGGAGGATGCGAAATATTTTGAAAAAACGTCAAAGCATCTCGGAATAAAATCACATGTTTACGGATTCGGGGTCCGCGAGTTCGACGAGCTCTATCCGGAGCTAATGCACCGCATTGACGAGCCTCTCTACGACAACTCGCTTTTTCCCGCGCATTTTATCGCGCGCAAGGCGCGGGGGCGCGTTGCGGTCGCGCTCTCGGGCGAGGGCGGGGACGAGTATTTCGGTGGCTATCCGCGTAGCCTCGCGCTCGCGCGCATGGGGGATGTGCCGCTTGACACAAAGGTCGGAATCGCCGAGAAAATATTCTTTTTACTGCCCGCATTCCGCGGCAAAAACAAACTTTTTGAATGGATCTTTACGGCTCTACGGCGGCCGGCAGCATTTTACTTGCTCACTATGTCGCCGGCAAAAAGCCTCCTCACTCTGCAGGAATGGTGCGCGGCAAAACGTGTTTTAAGCGGGAGCTCCGCAAGGGCGCTGGACGCGGACTTTTATCTGCCAGGGGACTTGATGCGCAAGCTCGACATGGCGACCATGTACTGTTCAATCGAGGGGCGCGTGCCGCTCCTTGACGCTGAAGTAATTTCCGCGGCGCAAGCTCTGCCATGGGACCCGCAGGAACCAAAATCCGCACTTAAAAAAGTTCTCTCGCGCTATCTTCCTCGCGAGCTGGTATATCGCGGCAAACAGGGCTTCGGGCTCGCATTGCCGGAATTGTTCGATAGATCAGTATACTTAAAAGAAGATCTTTCACGCGCGATAGAATATTTGCGCGGGCGAAAACTGTTCCCCGCACGGTGCCCCGGGCGGAGTGCTTTAATTGCGCGCTATCCTCATTTTTCTTTTGGCATTATCACGCTGTATTACGCGCTTTACAATGCAGAACAAGCTTAAAATATTATTTTTTATAAACGGCCTCGAGGTCGGCGGCGCCGAGCGGGTATTCGTCGCGGATGCAAATGCCCTACAGGAGCGCGGGTTCGAAGTTCATTTCGCGAGCTTTGTGCGCGGACCGCTTGCAAAAGAGCTTGTGCTTCCTGCAGAGCGCGTGCACGAGACGCGTTCTGTTTGGAGCCTGGCGCGGCTTCTGCACAAACACAGAATACAAATTTTATACACGACCCTTAACGAGGCCAATGCCATGGGTCGCCTTGCTGCACTATTTGCGCCCGGCTTGCGTTTATACACCCGCGAGTCCAACATGAGCGATACTAAATCGCTCCGCTTTCGCCTGCTCGATGTCGTGCTTGGCTGGCGCTCGACGCGAATTATCGCCGTGTCGCGCGCGGTCGGGGAGTCACTCGCGCGCTACGCGCCTCATCTTGTCCGGAAAATTACTCTGCTGTATAACGGCGTCCCAGTCATGATGAACTATTCACTCAAAGGATCGTCCTTTGTAAATCAGGTGCGGCTTTTGTGCGTGGCAAGTTTGACCTACAAAAAAGATCAGGCAATTCTTTTGCGTGCCCTCGCACTTTTGCCGGAGCGTTACTCGCTTACGCTCATTGGTGATGGATCTTGGCGCGGAGTTCTCGAGAATCTCGCAAAGGAACTCAAAATAGAATCGCGGGTGAGATTTTTGGGTAGCGTCCCGTACGAAAAAGTTGTGGAGGAATACAAGACGCATGATATATTCGTCTTGCCGTCGCAGTTCGAGGGGTGCCCAAATGTTGTTTCCGAAGCGCAATCCTTTGCAATGCCCACTGTCGCATTCGACATACCCGGAATGCGCGAGTTCGTCAGCGAACGCTCGGGAATTTTGGTAAAAGAGCGGGAGCCGCAAGCACTTGCCGCCGCAATCGAACAAGCTGCCGCTAATGCCGCAGCACTCGGGCAGTCGGGATTTGAAGAAGTGCGCACAAATCGCTCGCAGGAGACGCATCTGCAAAAACTCATGCAAATTCTGGGATTATGAAAAAGATCCGCATCGCGCTTATGACGCACACCATGGACAACCGGCCCGGCATGGGCACGGCCACCGTTGCGCGCAAGACAGTCGAGGGGCTGGTTGCAGACGACCAGTTCGACGTCACGTTTGTCCACTACGAGAAAATTGCGGACCCGTTATATGAACGCGCGCGGGAAATAGTTATTCCGCCTCTGCCTGAATTATTTTTTGGCACGCGCTTTCTGCGCTTCTTGCTGTTTTGCTGGAAATACCGGAAAGAGAATTTCGATATTGTGCACTGGTTCCAACCACGGCTGTATCCGTTTTTTTGGCTTTTTCCCGCGAGGAATATCGTGATTACGGCCCACGGAGGTGGTGATGCGCTTGCGCCGCAAAAATTCTCGCTATCGAAAAAAATATTCGTATTTATTTTCCGACACTTTCATAGCCGCATCGATGCGGTCGTTGCATCTTCGAATTCCGGCAAAAAGGAAATTATTGAAGCATATGGCATTCCGGAAAATAAAATCGTAGTCATTTATCTTGGCGGAAGCGAAGGTTTTTCACCGCTGGAAAAAAGATCCGCAGCAAATCCCTACATTCTGACAGTATCGCGCCTTGTGCCTCACAAGAATGTAGGAGGGCTTATCCGCGCCTATGCGCTCGCGCGAAATATGGGCATTTCGCAAAGACTGATAATAGTAGGTGGCAGAGGAGGTGCTGAAGAGTCTGTGTACGCGGAGGCGCGCCGCTCGCCATACCGCAGCGACATCATGTTCGTGGATTACGCCCCGCTTGAGGACCTGAAGGCGCTCTATGCGGGTGCCGATCTTTTTGTTTTTCCGTCGCTGAATGAAGGGTGGGGCATGCCGATAATAGAGGCGTTCGCTTCCGGAGTGCCGGTCGTCGCGACTAATCTCACCGCGGTGCCCGAAGCGGTCGGAGACGCGGCATTGCTTGTCGACCCGCGCGACGAGCGAGCGCTTGCGGGTGCAATGGCGCAGGTGCTCACTGACAAGAGCTTGAGCGAGCGTATGGTGCAAGCTGGGTTTGTTCAGGCGTCCAAGTTTACTTGGGATCGCATGGCGCGGGCGGTGACGGAGGTGTATAAAAAATTAATATGAGCTGTCCTCTATGCGGAGCAAATGCGGCGGTACGCATTGGAGATCATGCCTCTTACGAACTATATGAGTGTTCGCAATGCGCCGTACAGTTCTGGTGGCCTCTTAAAAACCCAGGGAGCCATTGGTACGAACGCGACGAGCGCTATGCCGGACGCAACAAGGATCCGATACTAAAGCCGCAGTGGAATCATAAAAAGACCATAGCTTTTTTTGCGCCAAAAGGCGGCAGTGTGCTCGATGTTGGCTGTGGGGTGGGGAATTTTCTTGCACACGCCAAAGAAAAGGGCTGGAAGACGGCAGGCATAGACTTCGACCGCGATGCCATAGAGGCTGGCAAGCGTACGTTCGGCCTTGAAAATTTGGAAGTTGCCGATGTCATAACGTACGCGCGCGAGCATCCGCAGAGCCGTTTTGACTTAATTACTTTTTTTGACGTGCTCGAGCATATCGACAATCATGAAGATTTTATGGCTGCGGTGCGCGGCTCTCTCAAAGAGCGTGGTCACATAACCATGACTGTTCCGCACCGCGCGCATGCAAAGTGGCTGATGCCTGCCGATGTCCCACCACGGCATCTGACGCGCTGGGACGAAGCGTCGTTAACAAAGTTTTTGGAGCGAGAGGGATTCGAGGTTGTCTACATGACCGCAACTGCTGCAACCATACCTTTTATTATTCAAAAACTGCGATTCCGATTTGGCAAAGGGATGTCTGTGGGGCTGGTCAGTAGAGCGCGCGCCGCCGAGGGCTCGCGCGGCATCCTGACGAAACTCGCCTCGCTGCTCGCAAAAACCAAAGACACACTACTTTTTGGGCTACCAGCGCTCGGCATATGGCTGGCGCTCCTGCCGACCAAAAAGCGCTATATTGGTCTGTATGCCATCGCCCGCCTGCAGGCGGGCAGGCGAGAAAGCATGATTGAAACGGCGTGGGGACGCTTCGCGCTTGATCCCGTTGCCGACGCCAAAATGGCTGACAAACTTCAAAATGTCTTTCCGCATCAAGCGTTGTTCGAGCTTGTCTCACGACTTAATCCCCACACAATAATCGACATAGGTGCACACATCGGCACGGTTTCTATACCGCTTGCAAAAAAGTATAAAATCATTGCGTTTGAACCAAGCCCCGCGTCTTTTAATTATTTGCAACGCAACGCGTTGCTTAATGCGGTTACGTTAGAGGCGCGGAACAAGGGGCTTTCAAGTTCTCCGGGTAGCGCCCGTTCGGTCTCGCGACATGGCGGGAATGCGGGCGCGCGCACGCTTGCTGATGGCGGCGATATAGAAATTTCCACGCTCGATGCGGAAGCAGTACAAGCTGATTTTATAAAAATAGGTGTCGAGGGTATGGAGCTTTCGGTATTGGAGGGCGGCAGAAAGCTCATCGAGCATTCCCGACCGGCGATTTATTTCGAAATAAACTTGTCCGCACTGCGGTCCCGCGGCGTAAGAGTAAAACAGCTCGGGAATTTTTTTAAAAATCACCGGTATGTCTTATATATCTGGGATGAAAGGCTTTGTAGACTTCCAACTCTTGCGCTCGCCACATTTTTTATAACCCCGCGCAGTTTCCTCTTTGGCGGCCCTGCGGCGCCATTTGACGTGCTTGCACTACCTAAAGAGAAAATCGTACCTGCTCGTTCTGCGGTACCGCATTTGCTTGCTCGGTACTTTAAGTCGCAATATGAGAGAAGTATTTTGGTTAGCAGTCGACGACCCAGAGTGGCTGCTCGCCCCGCGCCACTCGGCGGAAATTCTCGCGGGCATTTTTGAGCGCCTTATCGTAAGCGTCCAGCGTTGAGCCGGCCATATGAGGTGTCGCTACGACATTGGGGAGCATGAGCAACGGGTCGTTAGGCTCGGTCGGCTCTTTGAGGTATACGTCAAGCCCCACTCCGTGAATTTTCTTGTTTTTGAGAGCGTCAGTAAGCGCATTTTGGTCGACGAGCTGAGCGCGAGCAACATTGATGAGAATACTTTGCGGCCGCATGATGGAAAGCTCGCGCGCGCCGATTATATTTTGAGTTTCTTTGGTCGAGTGGAGATGTAAAGTCACTATATCGGCAGACCCGAGCAGCTCTTCAAAAGGCGCGAAGCGGGCATTGAGAGCTCGCTCGATATCCGTGTCTGCTCTCTTGATATCGTAATACACGGTGTCAGTCTCGAATCCTAGGAGTTTTTTGGCGACGGCGCGACCAATGTTGCCGAAACCGATTATTCCGACTTTTTTACCCGTCAGCATGTGCATATCGAGCCCGTGCTTGTTGCCCACCCACATTCCTTCTACCGTGCGCCGGTGCGAGTCCGGGAGCCACTTGTAGACTGCAAGCATGAGTAGTATCGCGTGCTCGGCGACGGAACCTGCGTTCGCCCCACCGTTATTGGCAACCTGTATACCCAATTTTTTGCATGCGGCGACATTAAATTTGTCATAGCCCGAGCTCCATAGTTGTATTAGCTTGACGTTTTTTGCGGTTTCCAAAATCTCGTCCGGCAAATACCGTCCCGGCGCAAATAGCACGACCTCCGTCCACGAAAGCATTTTTTTCTGCTCCTCGGGCGGCGTTCGATAAGTCATCTCTTTGATCAGAAATTCTTCGGCCGGAAAGTACGAACATACCAGCGCGCGCAAGTCCTCGGGAATCCGCTCTTCGTACACGTATAGAAGTTTGGTCATATACGCTTTGCAACTGCATACAGCGCGGTGCAGTTTCGCCGTCCCGTGAGCCACAAGTAGGAATAAAGTATGCAGGCCGGAATAAAAAACAGCCCATAGAGCTTTATTTTCGATAGGAGCCGGAGCGTCCCGCCCGCCGCGGCGCGCCGAGCGCGGGGCGTTTGCGTGAGAGAAAGTTCCGCTTTTCGCGCCAACCCAAAACTTAACCATCCGGCGGTCCACTCGCTGAAGCGCATGATAAAGCGATTGAACACTACAGGCACAAACTTCACCTTGATGTCGGAAAATCCCTTGCGCTCCAGAAAATTTTTCAGCGACTCCTCGTTCCAGCGCGTAAGGTGCCGCGGCGGATCGTCCCCGCGCATAAACGGCGTCCAACGCCTGCGGTTGGGGGTGCTCAGCACCACGATTCCGCCTGGAGCAAGCAGCAACCGTATAGTGTCAAAAATCGCAAAATCGTCCAGGTGCTCGATCACTTCGAACATTGTTATCACATCGAAACGACGCGCCGGATTTTGTTTCAAAAATTCTTCCACGGAACATGCATGTACGTCTGTGAGATTAAATGCGGACTTCGCTGCGGCGACCGCCGCTCCGTCAAAATCGCAGCCAGTAACGCGGTACCCGCGCTTTTGCGCTTCGGCTAAAAAGTTGCCAGTCCCCATTCCGAGATCGAGAAGAGTTCCGCCGCGCTTCGGCGCGGTTTTTAAAAACCGGCGTTGGCTGGGGAACAGCGGGTGCGAGTGCGGGTCGAGATTGCGCGCGGCAAGAGCAGGCACCTCCCCGTAAAATCCCGTACCGGGATTTTTAAATGGCCACCAAAATTGCACCTTGCACACGCGGCACTCGTAAAGCCGGTGCGCTTCTCGGCGCTCTTTTTCTATCGTAAAATCGCCTCCGCATGCGACGCACGAGATTTCTTCCATTGGACCTAAGAATACCCGAAACATTGACCGAAGTGTATAGATTATAGCATACTGAAACGCCATGGCCAAAAAGGTCCGGACAAAACCAAGCCGGTCGACCCAAAAGACCGTACCTTCGCCCAGAGAGTACCTCCCCGCGCGTCTCCCCGCGCAGGCGGGTACATTCGTGCATGGAAAATTTGACTTTAACGATCTTTTTATTTTTGATCTTGCGAACAATCATCAAGGCGATGTCGCGCACGGCAAGAGGATCATAGAGGAGGTTGCCCGCCGCGCGCACGCCGCAGGC
>LCRO01000003.1:0-33685 GCA_001004665.1 Candidatus Adlerbacteria bacterium GW2011_GWA1_54_10 | reverse complement strand
CGCTGCTTGAGCGTATCGCGGAGAGCGGCAAGCCGGTCGTTTGCTCGACGGCCGGCGTTCCTATCGAGGACGTTGATCGCCTCGTGAGCTTTTTTCAGCATAGGGCGGTCCACTTTGCGCTCATGCATTGCGTCGCCCTGTATCCCACTCCTCCGGAAAAACTTAACTTGGACCGCATTGAGCAGTTTAAAAAACGCTACCCTGGCGTAGCGGTCGGCTTTTCCACGCACGAGCCGCCGTCTAATATGGTTGCCGTCAAGGTCGCGTACGCAAAAGGTGCCCGGCTTTTCGAAAAGCATGTTGCCGTTCCGACCAAGGAGTACTCGATAAACGCCTACTCGGCAACTCCCGAGCAAATAGAAACATGGCTCTCCGCGTGGAAGGAGGGGGTTGCAATGCTGGGAGCGGGGGCCGACACAGGAGGAGAGGAGGAGCGCAAATCTCTGCGTGATCTCCAGCGCGGCGTTTTTGCCAAACGCCCGATAAAGGCCGGCACAGCACTTTCCCAAAAGGATATTTACTTCGCAATGCCGGCAGGCGACGGCCAGCTTGTAAGCGGGCAGTGGAAGGACTCGATGCTGGCCGACCGAGATTACAGGCGCGACGAGCCAGTCGGAGAACACGCTGCGCTTTCCTACAAAGTGCCGCGCCGCGAGGTCGTGGCTTCGTACGTGCGCCTTCTGAAGGGTATGTTACGCGAGAGCGGCGTAGCAGTCGGCTTTGCGCCCGATGTCGAGCTTTCGCATCATTACGGGCTGGAGCGGTTCCGCGAATACGGAACCACGATCATCGACTGCATCAACCGCGAATACTGCAAGAAAATTCTGATACAACTGCCGGGGCAGCATCATCCAGTGCATCATCACCGCAGAAAGGAGGAGGCGTTCCAAGTGCTGTACGGCGAGCTCATTATGACTATGGAGGGCGAGGAAAAGCGGCTTTTCCCCGGCGATGTAATCGTGGTGCCGCGCGGAGCATGGCACGGCTTCCGCAGCGACGCCGGAGCCATATTCGAGGAAGTTTCGACTACCCACTTCAATGACGATTCCTTCTACGCCGACAAAAAAATCGCCGCCCTCCCGCGCGAAGCGCGCAAGACAAAGCTGGTCAACTGGGGCCGGTTCCAATTCGACGACTAGATGACACGAATACGGGTATTAGATTTCGATGGCGTCGTGGCGCGGCGCTCGGAATTTTTCAAGAAGGAAGCATGGGCGCTGGTATTTGCGCATTACGGTGCAAGGCACGAACCCTTTTTACGCGAAGCTAGCGGAGATCGGTTCTCCATCCTTGAGAAAGTATACGAAAAATTGGGAGAGTCTCCCGAGCATATACCCACGCTCGTGCAGGACGGCTCCCGGGTTTTTGACGAGTATGTTCAACGGAAAATTTCCGAAGCTGGTGTCGACAATGAAACGCGCCTTGGGCTCGCGGATCTTTCGGATGCGGGTTCTTTGTATATAAATTCGGCAACGCCCACCGGTGCGCTCAAGCGGTCTGTCAGACAGTTGCGCATAGAAGAATATTTTACGGACGTTCTCGGACGTCCTCGGAACAAAGTGGAGAATTTCAAGGAGATCGCCGCACGCGAACGGGCTAAGCCCGCGGAGATACTTTTCGTCGGGGACGGCGATAACGATTATGCGGCTGCACAAGAATTCGGTTGTGCTTTTTTGGGCTTCGCCAATGATTGGAATAATTGGGCGGAAGCGTGGAAGCCTTTTCCTGTTGTTTCAAATTTTAATAAGATAAAATCGCACTAGCATGGAGATTCTCGGCATAATTCCCGCTAGAGGCGGCTCAAAAGGAGTGCCGGGGAAAAATATACGGCCACTCGCGGGGAAGCCGCTCATCGCATGGACCATTAAGGAAGCGAAAAAGTCAAAACATCTGACACGCACTATTGTTTCCACCGACGACGATCAAATAGCCGCAACCGCCCGCGCATTCGGCGGGGAGGTGCCGTTCCTGCGACCGAAAGAAATTTCGCGAGACCTCTCGACCGATGTGGAGTTTTTACAGCATGCACTCTCATTCTTAAAAGAAAAAGAACAGTATATGCCCGACATTGTATTGCGTCTGCCCCCAACATCTCCGTTGCGTACCGCGGAAGACATTGATGCTGGCATTGAAAAACTGCTTGAAGACGCGGAAGCGGACGCGGCCCGACCTGTTGTCGAGGCGCCCAAGCATCCCTTTAAGGCCTGGAAAATCAGCAGCATGTATCTCAAGCCGTTTTTTTCCAAAGATTGCAGCGGATTTGACGAGCCGCACAATTTGCCGCGCCAGCTTTTCCCCAAAGCGTACATACATACCGGCGCCATGGACGTTATGCGTCGCCGCACAATAGAAGAACTCAAATCAACATCAGGCAATAGACTCGCCTACTTTTTTATGGATCCGGAACATTCGATCAATATCGACAGCCAGCTTGACTTCGAATTTGCTGAATACCTTATGCATAGGCGCCTTGACGCAAAGGAGAAACATTAGTATTATCCGCTCAGATTTGAGTTTAGCAGGAGGGAGAAATGAAGGTAAAGATCTATGGGGCCGGCTCAATAGGAAATCACTTGGCACAAGCATCCCGTCGAATGGGGTGGGAAGTTGCGGTCGTGGATCCTGCCGCCGTTGCCCTTGAGCGCATGCGCAAGGACATCTATCCCGCGCGCTATGGCGCGTGGGACGGGTCGATCGAACTTTATAGGCTTGGCGAGGAGCCCGTGTCCGGCTTTGATATCATCATGCTCGGCACGCCGCCCGATGTTCGTATCCAGCTTGCGCGTAATCTTATCAGCGAGCTGCCACAGGCCATGTTGCTCGAAAAACCGCTGTGTCCGCCGTCTTGCAAAGGATTGCCGGAGTTCGCGCAGGAGGCCGCCAAAGCGGGGATAGTCTGTTTTGTCGGCTACGACCATGCGGTCTCGCCATCGGTTGGGTTTGTGCGGAAGTTGCTCTCAAAGAAAACAATCGGTGAGATTCTCACGCTTGACGTCGAGTTCCGCGAGCATTGGGGAGGCATCTTCAAGGCTCACCCATGGCTCGATGGACCCGCTGACACTTATCTTGGTTTTACCAGCCGCGGCGGTGGCGCCTCCGGCGAGCATTCGCATGCTCTCCATCTCTGGCATGTGTTCGCGCGTGCCGCAGGGCTGGGTGGAATCCACGACGCCGATTCCGAACTCCACTTTTCGGATGAAGATGTAAGAACTCACTTCGATAATGTCGCGGCCTTTACGCTCTGGAGCCATTCGGGTGTGATGGGCCGCGTCGTGCAAGACGTGGTTACAAGCCCCACGCGCAAATGGGCGCGCGTGCAGGGCGACTGCGGGTTCATCGAATGGGCCTGCGGCACTCCAGATGGAGACATTGTAAGGTGGCGAGACCGTGAAACGGAGACCTCAAAAGTCTTCCCCAAAAATCGTCCGGACGATTTTTGGATGGAGATGATGCACATTAAGTCCATACTCATCGGCGAGACCAGGATTGAAGATTCTCCCATCGCTCTCTCGAGTGGTATCGCCGTTATGGACGTACTCCACGTGGCAAGCTAAGACGGGCCCGGCACTTTTACGGAGTGCCGGATTTTTTGTGTATTTTCTATAACGCGCGCGATGCGGTCGCCGGCCTTGCCGTCGAGATTGCCGAGAAATTTTTTCACCAATACCTTGCGTCCCGCAGCATCGGCTTCCGGGTTTTCCATCCCTTGATTTATTAGTTCTATGAGAGATTTAGCATCGTAAGCAATCCGCACACCCTTTGTCTTGAGCGCGCGGCGCACAAAGTCGAACTCGTATACTCGCGCTGCGGCGGTGTCATCTTCGTGCGGATATGCAAATCCGGAAAATCCCGTATAAATCATTGGTTTATCAAACGCTGCGGCGTCAAGCGCGATAGAAGAGAATATGCTCAAAGACGCCGCGCTGTGTGCCAATAGATTGATCACTCGATCCATTTGCGGCGTTTCCTCCGCCCAATCGAAAACGAGATCGGGATATTCCTCCTTGAGGATTTTGAATTCCTCTTTCAGCCCCTTCTCGTGCGGTCCGAAGCGGACTATGAGCTGAGGATTGTTTCGTATGGCCCCGGTGCTGACGGACTCCAATATAAGCCGCACAATTTGCGCTTGATGCGGATTCCAGTGGCTACCGCTCAAAAAATAAACCAAACTTATGCGCGCTGGATCTGCGCCCATTGATCGGAGGAACTCCTCTCGCGGCATGAGAGTAAGAGATCTCGCGTACTTGTCGTAGCGCAGGCACCCGGTTACGACTGTACTCACTTTTTTAGAATCCAGGTCGAAACGCTCCCTAAGATGCTGCACCATGTCTTCGTTCCACGCGCATATGGTTGAGGGCCGCGGCGGAGAGAACATGCGGTCGTCGAAATAATTCCACGGCAAGTCGACGACGACCGCTTTGGCACCGCTCCACCGCGCGTGCGTGAGCCAGACGATATCTTGCGGGTCGGCGTCGCAGGTGCCGAGGATGATGGTACTGGGATTATAAGTGCGGCAGACATGTTCATACTGCGGCACGCGCAGAAGCCGTTCCTCGAGCTTGTCGAAGAGCGTGGCAAGCGCCCCGCGCAGGGGCCTTATAATGCGTCGTGCCGCCTGCAGCAGCCGCTCGCGCGCAGATGCTGTGCGTATGACTCGCCGAGCTCGCGTGCCGTGCATAATCAGTTGCGCGTCGGCTAGGACGGGATGGTCGGATTTTAAAAGAATTTCCCGCAAGCGCAGTGCAAGTCGCGCGAGCGGAGAAAATGGGACGACCACCAGCGGCTCATGGGTGCCGTTAAATTCGGCCTTAAAACTCGCATCATTCGCAAAAGGCGAGAAGATGACAACGCGCGCTCCGCTCTCGCGCAAGGTCGGAAGGAGAGTGCTCCGTAGCATTGTATTTACTCTGAACTTGGTCGGAACGATAAAAAAATAGGTCTTCACGAAAAGGCACTATACCATTACAATTGAACAAATGCGATTGGAACTTTCTGCACGCCAGTGCGGTATTGTAAAGCTATGCTAAAGCGGCAATGGGAGCGCCTTTTGCGTCTGGCGAAGCTTTTGTGGCGGCTATATGGGCGCTATAAGCGCTCGCTTATACTGCTCACTGTACTGGGTTTTGCCGGAGGCGTGCTGGAGAGCTTCGGCGTCACCATGCTTATACCTCTGCTCTCGCACGTTCTGCAAGAGTCGTTGCCCGAGGTTGGATCCTTATCAAGATACTTCAACACGTTGTTCCGGTTTTTTGGCTTCGGCATGCATCTGCGCTACCTTTTGCCGTTTATCGCGTTCATTTTTGTTTTCCGAGCCGTTGTACTGTTCGTAAGCGAGTACTGCCGCGCGCGCATAACTACCGAATACGAGCGCACAAAGCGCCGCGATCTCTACCAGGCGCTGTTGCGGAGCTCTTGGCCGCGCCTGCTTCAGCAGAAACTGGGGTCTGCAGAAAACACCATAATGGTCGACGTTGGCAAGACGACCAAACTTATATCCGACATCACGTGGATGCAGCTGCAATTTACGACCGCGATTATCTATGCGGTTGCGGCATTCCTGGTCTCTCCGGGGATCACACTGGCAACCGCAATTGCCGGCGCTCTCTTTTTGCTGTTCTCGCAGCCGGTCTTTTCTCGCATACGCGCGCTCGCGGCGCAAAACCTGCTGCTCAATAAGACGATAGCCCATGACATAAATGAAAGCGTATTGGGACTCAAGGCGATCAAAGCGATGGGAGAGGAGCATACTGTGATGAGCCGTATGGGCCGTATTTTTGACGACTACAGAAACATGCGCTTGCGCCAAGGTGTCATGGCCGCGCTCCTTGCCGTGTCCTCCCAGCCCGTGAGCATCATCTTCGTGCTCGGCGTATTCGCGGTCGCCTTTCTCCAGCCGGGCTTCAGCCTTGCCGCGTTCGCCATCGTGGTCTTTTTGATACAGCGCATATTTTTGTATGTGGACAGGATCCAGCGCGCGCTCTCGACCATTGGCGAGGCACTGCCGTACAGCGCGTCGGTTGTCCGCTTCGAAGAAGCGTTTGCGGCGGAGCGCGAACACGCGGAAGAGGGTCGTCCATTTTCTTTCGACCGAGAGATCGCTTTTAATAAGGTGTCTTTTTCCTATAAGCCGAATGTCCCTGTGCTTCGCTCGGTCTCCTTTGCGCTGAAGAAGGGCGACATGCTCGCAATCATCGGACCGTCGGGCGTCGGCAAGACGACCGTTGCTGACTTGCTTCTGCGGCTGCTGAGGCCGGCATCCGGAGAAATCGAGATAGACGGCGCGCCGCTTGGTGACGTTTCGCTTGCGCAGTGGCGCGGCCATGCCGGCTACGTCTCGCAGGATCCTTTTTTGCTCAATGACACGATCTATAATAACGTCGCTTTTTATGACGAGCGCATACGCAAAGAAGATGTCGAGCGCGCGCTCAAAGACGCGGCGCTCTGGGATATGGTCAAGAATCTGCCCCAAGGATTTAATACTCCAGTTGGAGAGCGGGGAGTCTCGTTTTCTGCCGGCCAGCGCCAGCGGATAACGCTTGCGCGGGCATTAGCCCGCAGGCCGGCCCTTTTGATTTTGGACGAGGCGACAAGCGCGCTCGACGTGGAATCCGAGCAGGCGATACTTCAGACGCTGGAGCGTTTGCGCGGCGAGATGACGATTGTGGTCATCGCGCACCGCCTCTCAACCATCCGTAGGGTGGATAAATTGCTGGTGCTCGAAAAAGGACGAGTGGCGGAGTACGGTGCGCCGCAGGAGCTGCTCAAGGACAAGGACTCCCGCTTTTATAAACTGCACAGGATACAGGCATGAAAAATCGAACAGTCATCTACACGGCGATATTCGGCGATTATGATACGCTACGCGACCCAGCCTTCATTCCGCCGGGATGCGATTTTGTCTGCTTTACCGATCGTCCGCAAAAGTCAAAGGTCTGGCAGATGCGCGTTATGGAGCCTCCCGTGCCGGGCGACTTAACGCGATCCAACCGCCGATTCAAAATGCTTCCGCACGAATATTTCCCCAACTATGAATACAGTATTTATATCGACGGCTCGTTCCTTGTGCGGGGAGACATAAACGAGCTTATTGAAAAATATTTGTCGAGCGCGAACTTAGCGGCGTTCGCCCATCCGGAGCGGGATTGCTTGTATGACGAAGCGGAAAATGCGATCCGCTCGGGCAAGGACGACCCGGAAATTGTGCGCGCGCAAATGGCTCACTATCGGGCGGAAGGGTATCCCGCGCACTATGGGCTTATCGGGAGCGGCGTGCTCGTGCGCCGGCATCGTGCGCCGGAAGTTATTGCGGCTATGAAGTTGTGGTGGCACGAGGAGAGTACGCAAAGCAAGCGCGACCAGCTGTCGTTTAATTACGCGGCGTGGAAAACCGGCCTCCCATTCGTTTATATTCCAGGGAACCTGAAAGATAATCCTTATTTCCATTGCCGGCGCCATCAAAGGGCAGAGCGCGGCGCTCGTGCGCTGCTTAAACAGATTGCGCGGTATATGATGCTGCGGTAGCTACGCTCGGGGGTACAAGCGTGCGATAATACTCTATTGTCTTTTTGATACCGTCTTCGAAGCTGGTCTTGGGCTCATAGCCGATGTCATTTTTTAGAGCGGTGAGGTCGGCCTGAATGCGCGTATGCTCCGTCTCGCCGCGGCGCATCGGTATGTGCTCGAGAGGAACACTCTTGCCGATGAGGCGAAAGACGACATCCGCGATCTCATTGACCGTTATCTCTTTTCCGCTCCCGACCTCGACCGGATGCTGTGGCATGTGGGGACTTTCGAAAATTGCTATGGTCGCATCTATGGCGTCGCCGACATAAATGTGGTCGGTTCCCTGCGTGCCGTCGCCGTAAATATGAATCGGCTGGCCCTTGAGGGTACGCATAATGAACGTCGGCACCGCCTTCTGATATCCTTGGTCCTCGGTGCGCTGGCGCGGCCCGAAAACGTTGAACCACCGCGCGGCCTTGACGTTCATGCCGAACTCGTCGCGGTACATCATGCAAAACTCTTCAGCGGCGATCTTGGTAATGGTGTAGGTATTGCGCCAGTAATTTGGTTTGGTGATGTCAAGGACCGCAAGCCCGTGTTCCTTGGCGGCATCGAGAACATTGAGCATTCCTATTATGTTTATCATTGAGGCGTTGTATGCCTCGGTAACCGTCTCGTGAGTGCCCAACATCCCCGCCAAATGGAATACCGCGTCGGCGCCCTTGAGCGCCGCAAATGTTGCTTCACGATCTGTTACGGAACCTTTGATAAAAGGCACTTCCGGAGTGAAGCGTGGCTCTACGGAATCAAAAATAATTGGCTGGTAGCCTTTTTTCGCCAGCGCTTCAACCAGGTGGCTGCCGGTAAATCCGGCGCCGCCGGTCACTACAACTTTTTTTACCATAAATACATCCTACTGTTTGGAGCCATTGTATGTCAACAGAAGTAGTGCTTGTATACATACATGCGTGTAGTAAAAGAATACTGGCAGACCGCAGAAGCGCTCGGCGGGGACGATTTTTGGGGTCGCATGTTGTTGTTCCTGCGGCTTGCCGGCATACCGTTGCGCAAAAAAATATTCGGACTGCGGCCGCGACGGCTAAAACTTGAATACGAAGGCAGGGTATTTGCGCTATGCATACGAGACGGAGCGGACGTTGCCGTCCTGCGCGAAGTTTTTGCGGAGCAAGAGTACGCTACCGCGCAGCCCGCACCCAAAAAAATCATAGACATCGGGAGCCATATGGGCGCCTCGGCGGCGTTCTTTGCCTGCCGGTATCCCGAGGCGCGCATAATTGCATATGAGCCCGACCCGAGAAATTTTTTGCTCCTGCAAGAGAACATGCGGCAATTCCCACTAGTGTCTTGCGAACAGGCGGCCGTGTCTGACCGCGCCGGAGAAAGGCCGTTCTTTGCCAATAAAACAAGTTCGATATCCTCTTCGCTTCTGCGCCGCGGCGGCTCCGAAGAGGAGTTGCATGTCCGATCGGTGTCTCTGCTGGATATTCTCCAACGGGAAAATCCGGACCTCGTAAAATTTGACGCGGAGGGAGGAGAGTGGGACATGTTTGCTTCGGCGGGAGTGGAGCTAAAGCGTTGCGGTACATTTGTGGGAGAGGTTCATTTCGATCTAATCAAAAAATCAGAAGAAGAGTTTACCGCTCTCTTTAGCGGTTTTGAATACAGCGAGCGTTCCGTGGGGCATCATCGCTCCATATTTTTCTTCTACCTCCGCGCATAAGCAACATATGAATACTCCGCGCGATATAATTTTCTTTCACAGCGGCTCCGTCGGGGATTTTTTGATGTATCTTTTTTTGGCGGAGCTGTTTTACCGCGCAAATCCCGTCGTCCGCATTAGCATCGTCATGCCCCGCAACACCTCTTTTTTAAGAGGTTTTCTAGGGTCCTACCCCTATGTTTCTATTCTTGAAATATCAAAATGGAAACCATGGCGGCTTTTGCCCCTCTTTTTTCGCAGCAAGAGCATCACAGTAATTATCAATCCGACCGTCGGGCGCATACCGCTGCGCGCCAAACTTCTCGGATGGTTTCTTTCCAGGCGCGGCGGCACGCTGGTCGGATTCAAAGATAAAGGACCGCTCTGCGGCTTGTATTCCAAGCTCCTGTTCTACGACATACATAAGCCTTATCACGAAACTCTCATCGACATCGTCCGCGCTTTCGGCATCGAACCGCCGCTATTTACACCCCGTCTTGCGATTCAGTCCGATTCAGACGAGCTTGCCGAGCGGGGGCTAAAACCGCACAGATATGTCGTCATTCATCCGGGCGCACTGGCTCCGGAGAGGTCTTTCTCTCCTGACGCGGTGCTGGCGATGGCGGAGGCCATAAGGGTGAAAAAACCGGACATGGATATCGTTGTCTCCGGCGGCCCAGGCGACAAAAAACTTCTTGAGGAAATAAAAACGAGAGATCCGCGAGTAATCTTGGCTATGGCTCTTCCGGCTCTGCAAATATCCGCCATAATTAAAGAAGCGCGCTTGTATATAGGAGTCGATACCGGTATTTCGCACTTGGCCTGCTTTTTGGGTACGAAGTCTATAGTAGTGGCGCATTCGGGTACGGCGGTCAATTGGCTGCCGTGGTATGCGACGCAAACAACAGTGCTATATCGTTTGCGCGAGGAAAAGACGGTTCGGCAAGACTTATCATATCTGCTGGAGTGCCGCATGGGCGGCAAGCCGTTTGGGCCGGTACCCGCCGATGCGATGGTTGGAGCGCTTCTTGCGGCTCTGACATAATGTAGAAGCATGAAATTGTTTTATCTGTTGCGGCAAAAAATAGGCGTGTGGCTGGTCGCGGCAATCCGCGCGCGCCACGGGGTAGTCATATTTTTCGGGGACGAGGAGCGGCGCGCCGCCCTCGACCTAATCGCCGCGGTGCGCAAAGAGGTGAAGATGCTTCTCTCCGACCACGAGGCCTATCAACTTATAATGGCGGCGCGCCGCACGGCGAAAATACCCGGCGACATCGCGGAGGTGGGGACGTATCGCGGCGGGTCCTCCAAGCTCATCGCACGTTCGCGCGCGGCCGCGCGGCCAATGCATTTGTTCGACACTTTTGAGGGTTTGCCCCAGGTGCGGGAGATAGACAGTAAGTTCGATACCGGACAATACGGAGCGGATTTCAAGCAGGTCAAAAGATATCTTTCGGGATATCCGGACATATTTTTGTACAAAGGGATTTTCCCAGCGACGGCGGATCCTATAAAAGACAAAAAATTTTCTTTCGTGCATCTTGATGTCGACTTGTACGACAGCACGAAGCAGGCGCTCGAATTTTTTTATCCCCGCATGAGCCGCGGGGGAGTCATCATCAGCCACGACTACATGACCGCGCAGGGCGTGCGCAAGGCGGTGGACGAGTTCATGCAAGACAAGCCCGAGGCCGTATTCGAGTCCTCGTGGCAGCAATGTTTTATCGTAAAATTATAATGGAGCAAGCGACAAGACAAAAGTTGGAAGAGCGCATTCGCGCTGCGGCAGGTCCGATCTATAAAACCTATCTCGCGGTCCGCAATACGGTACTCGAGATGCTTGATAGCGCGGCTCCGGGGTCGGTAGCAAGCGATTATTGGCGGCAGGAACTTGCGGGATTCGAATATATGCTCGACGCGTCGCCCCTGATTATCGAAAAACTTCGGCACCACTCTTATCATCTGACAGGTTTACATGAATATTTTTACCGCGCGCACCACTTGCGCTCGGCGGAGCCGTACCGGCAAAAACTCAAAGCGCTTTCGGAGCTGGATACCGACGGATTGCGCGTGCCGGAAGCGCGCGCTCTCGGCGGATTCGGTTTTGAATTTGACGGCGGGCTGTACAATCTGGATACGCTCAAATTCTATGAGGTTCTTATCGGCATGGACTGCGCCGGTTTTTTGGATGTATGCAAGCGTGGAGAGAAACAAACGGTGCTTGAGATAGGGTCGGGATGGGGAGGATTCGCGTATCAATTCAAAACGCTTTTTCCGAATACGAGCTACGTGCTTGTTGACTTCCCACAATCATTCCTCTTCTCCTCGACCTATTTGCAGACGATGTTTCCGAACGCGCGAATATGTTTCCGCGGCGGAGCGCCCGAGTCGTATGCGGATATAGATTTTTCCAAGTACGATTTTGTTTTCATACCGCATTACGCGTGGGAGTCACTTACTAGCCAACGAGTGGATCTTGCCGTAAACATGGTATCGTTTCAGGAAATGAGAGATGAGCAAGCGCTCTCATACGTTAAACAATTGGCGAAATGGGGATGTCCGCGACTGTACAGCTTAAACAGGGACCGGTCGCCCAATAACGCGCAGATAAGTAGCGTGGGCGACATCATCTCTAAGTATTATAAGAATGAGGAGCAGTTCATACTGCCGGTTCCGTACCACGCGCTCCATTTGCCGAAAAAGTCTCTGCTATGGAGGTTTAAGCAATGGATCAAGGCCGCGGTCGGATATCGGCGCGCGCGCGGGCCGCTTGAATATCGCCACATCGCGGCGAAACTAATGGAATAATAATTCCGGTTTCCTACAATGATATGCTTTGTTATACGTAGATATGACAACCCTTCTTACTGGAGCCGGCGGCGCGATAGGTGTGCATGTCCTTGCCCACGTAATGCACAATACTGACTGGCAGGTAGTCGCGCTGGACTCCTTCAAATCCGAGCATAAGGGATACTTCGACCGAATTACAAAAGTATGCGAGGACCATCCGGACTGGCGCTCGCGCTTTGTTGTTGTTACACATGACCTGGGCGCGCCTCTTACCCCGCGGCAAATTAAACAGATGGGTCCCATTGACTACGTTCTTAATCTCGCCGCTCGGTCGGACGTGCAAAACTCGATTGACGACCCGTTGCCGTTTGTTCGTAATAATACCGAACTCATGCTCAATATTTTGGAATATGCGCGAGTGGCGCGGCCAAAAGTATTCCTCCACTTCTCGACGGACGAGGTATACGGCCCTTCTCCAAAAAACTCCGGACACAAGGAATGGGATCCAATACTGCCAAGCAACCCGTATTCCGCATCTAAGGCGGCGCAAGAGGCGCTAGCTATCGCATGGTGGCGATGCTATGGCGTGCCGCTCATCATCACGAACACCATGAATAATTTCAGGGAGATGCAGGCGCCCAGCAAGTTCCCAGCCATGATTCAGCAAAAAATAGAGCACGGGGAGGTGATCCGTGTGCATGCCGCAAATAAAGCAATAGGAACTCGCTACTATATCCATTCGCGCAATACCGCCGATGCAATACTTTTCGTCCTCAAAAATGTCCAGCCCAAGCTTCATTCGCCTGGGGAAATCGATCGTCCGGTTCGGCTTAACATTGTCGGCGACAGGCAAGTAGACAATCTTGAGCTGGTGCAAACAATCGGCGAGCTTATGGGGAAAGAACCAAAATACGAGTTAGTGGATTTTCATGAGAACAATCCTGGACATGACCTTCACTATGGGCTCAATGGCGAGAAACTCGCATCGCTCGGTTGGAAATCCCCGCTTTCGTTTGAAGAAAGTTTGCGGAATACGATAGAATGGCAGAAAAATAATCCCGAATGGATGTAATGAAGTCAGAGTTGACCGTTCTCTCCGTATATCATTCCGCGGAGAGCAAAAAATTTCTCGAGTTAAATTATCGACTGACCAAAGCGCTCAATCCTGGCGTTAATTTAAGCTGGCTTATTGCCGATAATACGCCCGATGATTTTGCGGGAGAAAAATTGGATAACGCGCGCTACAGGGTTGTCCGTCATAAATCCATGGCCGCCTTCATGCCGGAGCTTGATCCGGCATTTCATCCGGCTCGGGCAAGTTATCATCACGCGAGCGCTCTCAATATTCTCACTCCGCTCATACAAACTAGATGGGCGCTCATACTCGACGCCGACTACTACATAGTGAGGAAAAACTGGGCAACCGATATACTTGCGTACATGGATGGGCACAATCTGGGTATTTTCGGCTCCCCGTGGCATCCGCGCTGGTGGAAAAAAATCAGGTATTTTCCGGCCATACATTCTCTTTTTTTGGACCTTGACCGCGTTCCAGCATCTTCGCTCGATTTTCTTCCCGGTCATCCGTCCAGCGAACGCCGCCGTTATTTTCTCAAAATTCTTCCAAAACGTCTTCGGAACAATGTCGCCGCGCGGCTTGCGATAGGATCCTCGCGCGATACCGCGTACAAGCTTTATGAGCGATACTCCAAAAATAAAAAGTTCTACGAGTGTACTTATCCTGTATTCAAGCCGTTCGAAGAGTTTTCTACAGTTTCCAGCTTGGCGCGGTATTTTTTTGAATCGTTTTTTCCGGAGAGATTTTCGTATTTACCCCGTAGCGGCACTTATTCCAAGCTAAGCTTCAAGGACCGGGGGTATTTTAACGCGATGGGTAATGGGTGGGAAGAATTCGTGTGGAAGGATAGTCCATTCGGTTTTCACCTGCGGTCCCTTGGGGATGTCAGGCAGCTGAAAGCGGATAAGTCAGATTTGCTTTATCGGGCTCTCGAATCTTTTGGAATATGAAAGTTTTGCTTATGCCGATATTCAACGGGCTTCGCGCGAGGAACTTCTTTTTGACCGACTTGTATCCGGAGTTGCTCAAGTCGGGCGCGCGGCTGGTGGTGCTCGCGCCTTCACACAAGGTCGATTACTACCGCAAAACCTACGCTCACCCGCAGGTTGTTTTTGAAGAGTGGAACCCCGCCCGCGAGCATCGTCTCGGGGCGGCTATACAGTGGCTTGCATTTAACGCGCTCGGCACGGGGACCGTGCGCGCAAAGCAGTATTCATTTTACGTGCGCGACAGGAATTTTCTAAAGTACGCCGCGCGCCGGCTGGTTGGGATAGCTTTCGGCGGCGCGCGGTGGTTCCGCAAATTTTTGCGCATGCTTGATCGGCTGCTGGTGCCTGCCGACGCGCGGCTGCTCGAGTTTATCAAGGCGCATGGGCCCGACGCGGTTCTTGCGCCGGACATCATCCTTTCCTCCGACAGGCTCGTCCTGCGTGCCGCGCGAGCGGCAAGCGTCCGCAGTATCGGCATGGTGCGCTCTTGGGACAATCTTACCGCTAAGGGAGTGATACAAGTGATGCCCGACTATCTAATAGCGCAAACGGGTGAGATGAAAAAAGAAGCTGTTCAGCTTGGCGACATGGAAGCCGACCGTATTCGCGTATGCGGAGTGGCGCAGTTCGACGAGTACTGGAAGCCTCCAAAAAAAACAAAAGAGGAATTTTTGCGTTCTCTTAATATACCCATGGGTCGCCGCCTTGTTTTGTGCGCGCCGTTCTTCGGCGAGTACAGCCGGAGCTCGGGCATCATGCTTATCAAAAAGCTTGCACAGGCCATAGACAGTGGCGGTTTGCCTGGCGATCTGCACTTGCTCGTGCGCTATCGGCCGGAAGATCTTAATGCGTTTGATGCGCCTGGAACAGCCGCACTTGGACATCCGCGCATTACGGTGACGAAGCCGTATAGCATTCCGTTTAAGACAAACGGCAGCAAGCCGGATTACGAGTTTACTCCTGCGGACGTCGAACTTATGGTAAATTCCCTCCGCCACAGCGAGATTACGATTACGACGATCTCGACTCTTACCGTCGATGCGATCGCTCTTGATAAGCCCGCTGTCAACATACGCTTCGATGCCGACCCAAACACCCCGCCGGGGGACAGGGTGGAACTTTTTTCGCACTTCGATCACTATCTTGCACTCGAGGCTACGGGCGGCGTCAGGCTTGCGCATTCGTTTGAGGAATTGCTTTTGCAACTGAATGCGTATTTGGAAGATCCGCGGCTCGATGCCGAGGGCCGCGCCAAAATCCGCCGCGCGCAGATCGAATTCGAGGACGCACGCTCCGGCGCCCGCTCAGCGCAGGCGATCATTGGCCTGGTTTCCTGAACTGTTATATGTCTGCCGCGAACATCTTACACCTTAGTTGTAACGGTCGTGTATACTAAGGTGTATGGGGAAGATCGAGCAAAAAATTGCCGGGCGTGCGCGGCGGGCAAAAATCCAGCAGAAACTGGCAGTACTCCTCTTCCGACTGAATGCCCGTTCCTTCGCTCTTGCATCCGCGCCGGAGGCGGTGCTTTTAAAACGCCTTTTTCCTGCGGAGGCGAGAGGAAGCGCGACGCATCGCATGCGGCAAGCGCTTTATCGTCTCAAGTCGAAGGGTTTTTTGACGCGCGAGGGAAGCGAGCGCGGCTGGCGAGTTTCGCTAACTGATGTCGGCGAGAAATTTGCGGAGAAATTAGACGCAACGGATCGGATCAAAATCAAAACGCCGCGCACATGGGACGAGAAGTGGCGGATAGTGATTTTCGATATTTGGGAGCGTCGCCGCGGCATGCGCGACAAACTGCGTCGCATGCTTGAAAAAGCGGGATTTAAGAAGGTCCAAGATAGTGTTTGGGTCTGCCCTTACGACTGTGAGGAATTTATAACTTTTTTGCGTGCCGATTTGCGGCTCGGAAAAGGTATATTGTACATCATCGCCGAAGGGATCGAAGACGATGGACGTCTACGTCGTCTTTTCAATCTTTAGGTTTTTGCCGATTGTTTGAAAGCACCTTAACTGTGACGGTCGTTACAGTTAGGGTGTAAAGCTTTTTGAACCCCAGCGAAAAAACGTTGGGGTTTCTTTTTTGTCGGATTTAAAGTATAAAAGTTGTAATGCAACTGAAAGTACTCGGCGTAATAGGTGCCCGCAGTGGCTCCAAATCCATACCACACAAGAACATACGCCCGCTCGCGGGCAAGCCGCTTTTTGCGTGGATAGCCGACGCGGCCAAAAAATCCAAATACGTAACGCGCCTTGTTATGTCGACCGACTCGCCCGAGTACGCAAAAATTGCAAATGAGCACGGTGTCGAAACCCCATTTTTGCGCCCGGCGGAACTGTCGGGAGACAAAGTGCCGGATTGGGACTACCTTAATCATGCGGCAACATGGCTGCGCGACAACGAAAATTGGAAAGCCGACATAATTTTACGCCTGCCGTCGACGACGCCCCTGTGCTTGCCCGAGCACATTGATGGATGCGTGGAGCTTTTGATAAACGACCCCGAGGCCGATTCTTCGCGCACCGTCGTTACCGCGCAGAAGCATCCGTACAAGCTTTGGCGCTCGGACGGGACTTACCTTAAGCCGTTTTTGTCCGAGGAATTTACCGGTTTTAAAGACGCGCACAATCATCCTCGGCAGAGCTTTCCCGAGGCCTATTCGCACGTCGATGTCATCGCCCTGCACTGGAAAACCTTGATGGAAGACAAAGCGATGGCGGGAGAGAAAATCCGCTTCCATAAAATAAAAAAAGAAGACGCAGTTGACGTTGATACGGAAACCGATTTCCTGCTGGCCGAGTTATTATTAAAAAAGCGCATAGACCTATGAAAAGCGGTCTCTTTGACCTCACGGGGGAAGTTGCCGGTCGTAACCGGCGGCTTGGGACAGCTCGGCAGGCAATTTGCCAAGGCGCTCTCCAACGCAGGCGCAAAAGTCGCCATTGTTGATGTGCGCACGGGAGAGGAGGATGGAGCCATCATGATGCAGGCGGACATCACAAAAAAGAACGATGTCCGGAATGCTTTTGAAAAAATTGAAGCCGCACTCGGCACCCCGAACATACTTATAAACAACGCCGGTATTGACGCGCCGCCAAACGCCCCGCCCGAAACGACGGGACCGTTCGAGACTTTTCCGGAAGAAGTGTGGGATGCGGTCATGGACTCGCACTTGAAAGGTGCGTTCCTCATATCGCAAGAGTTCATAAAGCGCCTGCGCGTCTCGGGCAAGCAGGGCTCTATAATCAACATTTCCTCAACCTACGGCGTCGTGACGTCCGACCAGTCACTCTATGACTTTAAGCGCAAGAACGGCGAAGTGTTCTTCAAGCCCGTGGTGTACAGCGTCGCGAAATCCGGCATGCTCAATTTTACCCGGTGGCTTGCGGAGTATGGTGCGCCGCTCAATATCCGCGCCAATACTTTGGTGCCCGGGGGCGTCTTCAACAACCAACCGGAAGAATTCGTGCGCGAGTACAGCCGTCGCACTCCCATGGGGCGCATGGCGAGCGAGGACGAGTATAACGGCGCATTACTTTTCCTCGCCTCGCACAAGGCCTCTTCCTACATGACCGGCTCGACGCTTATCGTCGACGGCGGTTGGACCGCGAGATAAGTATTATGGGAGAACTCGGCGGCGTACAGACTAATACCGGAGCAAAATTGTATTTCATCTTACCTGCTGAAATTCAAAAAGGGCTCGCCACAATCGGCGATCCGCTCAAAAAAACAGAGCTTTTTGCCGTAACGGGCCGTCTCAACACACTCTCCATGATAATGGAGGCCGGCTCGGGACACATAGGATCCTCCTTTAGCGCCATGGATATAGTCTCGCATCTTTGGCACAACGTTTTGCGCAATCCAAATCAGCCGCAGGAGCAATATTCCGACACGTATTTTTCGTCCAAAGGGCACGACGCACCCGGCCTTTATTCCGTGTTCATCGGGCTTGGGCTGTTGCCCGCGGAACTATTGCACAAATTGCGCCGCCTTGGTGGCTTGCCCGGGCATCCCGACATCTCTACTCCACATATCGCAACTAACACCGGCTCGCTTGGCATGGGGATTTCAAAAGCGCACGGCATGGCGCTCGCGCGTCGAATGCAAAAAAAATCAGGACGGTTCTATGTTCTTATGGGCGATGGCGAGTTGCAGGAAGGACAGTTTTGGGAGTCGCTGCAGCCTGCAGTAAACGCGAGTCTTGGCGAAATAACTGCCANNNCGGGCGTTCGGATGGTTTGTCATACGAATAGATGGACACGACATCTCGGCGATTGCAGGCGCAATTGACGAGTGCGCCGCAGTACAGGACCGACCGCAGATCATCATCGCCGATACTGTAAAAGGGAAGGGGGTTTCTTTCATGGAGCGGATAGGGGAGGACGGCTATTACAAATTTCACAGCGGCGCTCCTTTCGGCGGAGGATTATCAAAAGGCGTCGGAAGAGCTTCTGGCGCGCATCCGAGGCCTCGGCACCGCACCGGCCATTTCCGAAATTCCGCTTCCTGCGCGCGTCGCGCCGCAAAATCCACAGCGGCTCATTAAGGCATACGGCGAAGAGTTGCTCGCGCTTGCTGAAAAACATTCAGAAATCGTCGCCATGGACGCCGACCTTATTCTCGACACCGGACTTATCCCGTTCAAACAGCGATTCCCCGATCGCTACGTAGAGGCGGGCATCGCCGAACAGGATATGGTCTCGCGCGCGGGCGGTATGGCGCTAGAAGGACTTTTGCCTGTCGTGCATTCCTTCGCCTGCTTTCTGCCCGCGCGCGCGAATGAGCAGTTCTACAACAATGCATCGGAAAAGAAAAAAATTATCTACGCTTCCTCGCTCGCGGGTCTCCTGCCAGCCGGCCCGGGCCACTCGCACCAGAGCGTGCGCGACATTTCTATTGTTGGCTCAATTCCATATCTTACGCTCATAGAACCAGCGAACGAGTTTGAAACCAAGCTGGTGCTGCGCTGGGCGGTGGAGAAAAATCCGGAAAGCACCTACATGCGGCTCGTCAGCATCCCGGTCGAAGTGCCCTTCTCATTACCGGAGGGTTACTCCCTCGAGCGCGGAAAGGGAGTCGTATTGAAAGAAGGAGGTGACGCGGCGATTATTGCATATGGGCCCATCATGCTTTCTGAAAGCTATAAAGCCGCGCAGCTGCTGGAAAAAAATGGAGTTTCGGCTGCGGTAATAAATTTGCCGTGGTTGAACGTAATCGACGAAAAATGGCTGTCTGAAGTAACACGCGGGCGCGCGCTTGTCGCGACGCTTGACGATCATTACAAAACATTCGGGCAAGGTGCGATGATATCCCAAGTGCTCGCGGCGCTTCCAAATGCGCCGCTCACGCTTTCGATCGGCCTCGATGATATCCCCGCGTGCGGCACGAATGCGGAGGTTCTTATTCATCACAAGCTCGATGCGGAGTCGCTTGCGCAGAGAATAATACAGGCCCTTACTCCCGAGGTTTGAGTAAGGTTTCATCTGCCTAATCCTTGTGCAACCGGCGCACATGGGTTATGGTTATAGCCATCATGCACGGCAGAACGAGCGAGCTGCGAGAAAAGCTGCGTCATGCCCCCGAATGGGTTTATTTGGGGCCCAATAAAGTTGGGCGGGGGCATCCGACATATTTTATTGCGGAAATAGGCAATAACCACAACGGTGATTTTTATCTTGCCAAGCGCTCTATAGAGGAGGCGGCAAAAGCGGGCGCTCATGCCGTCAAATTTCAAAAGCGCTCGGTGCACGACACATTTGCCAAGGAACTTCGTGACAAGCCGCAGACCAAGGACGAGATCAAAGGAAAAACCTACGGAGAGTACCGCGAGGGGCTTGAATTTTCTTTCGACGATTTTATAAGGCTCAAAGAGATAGCGGATTTCAACGGGGTCGCATTCTTTGCGACCCCGTTCGACTTGCCGAGCGTCGATTTTTTGGAAAAGGCCGGTATGCCGTTTTACAAAATAGCGTCGTTTGACGTGACAAATATCCCGCTGCTCGAGCGTGTGGCGCGAACCAATAAACCAATAATTCTCTCGACAGGCATGGCAACGCTCGAGGAGGTGGACGAGGCGGTCACGACTGTGCTTGCACATCACGCGAATCTTATAGTGTTGCACTGTGTCTCGGTTTACCCGTCTCCCGACGAACATATAAATCTTGGCGCCATGCGCCTACTAAAGCGGCTCTATGCACCACTCCCAATAGGCTATTCGGGCCACGAGCAAGACATCCTCCCGACTCTCATGGCCATAGCGCACGGCGCCACCATAGTCGAGCGGCACTTCACGCTATCCAAGCTTTTGCCTGGGCCGGATCACGCCTCTGTGTCCATTGATCCTGGGAGCTTCAAGGAGATGATGGACGCCGCCGCGCGCATCCACGTGCTCTATGGCAAGGGGGAGAAAGAACTGCTCGAGCAGGAAAGAATTACCCGCAATAAGCATGCCAAGTCCATAGTCGCCAGCATTCCTATTGCAAATGGAACCGTTATCACGGAAACGATGCTTACCTGCAAAAGCCCCGGCTATGGTCTGCGGCCAAGGGAATTGTCCGTTGTTGTTGGCAAGCGCGCATCGCACGATATCATGGCCGATACAGTCTTGAGGCACGAGGATATTGAATGGGAGCCGGCGCTCTCTGGGGTGTTGCCCGCGCGCGAGAAAAACGCTTGATCCCATGTCTTACACCGCCTATCTGCGCTGGTTCGTGGTAGGGGTAATTTTTCTTGTTCCTTTCGTCGCTTTTATTATCGCCGACTCGGGGGGGCTTTGGGCGAAGTACCCGCTAACATATATCCCTTTTCCGAGCCTCTTTTTCCCCTACATAGCCGGCAAGAACTTTGTCTTCCGCCTTCTCATCGAGTTTTTGTTCCTCGGATATATTCTGCTTGCCTTGCGTGAGCCCAAGTTCCGCCCGCGCGCGTCTTGGTTAATGTGGACGATGCTAGCATTCGTACTATGGATGGGCGTCGCGACGATCTTCAGCATAGACCCCGAGAAAAGCTTCTGGAGCAACTTCGAGCGCATGGAGGGGTACGTCGGCCTTCTGCATTTATTCGTCTACTTCGTTATTGCGGGCGCCGTGCTCTCCGCGGCGAATTTGTGGGAGCGGTTTCTCAACACCAGCGTGGGAGCGTCGGCGTTCATGGGCGTCATAGCACTGCTACAGCTATTCGGTGCCGTGCCCATCAGCTCGCAGTCCGGGCCGCGCGTTGACACTACATTCGGCAACGCCATATACACGGCCGTTTACATGCTCGTGAATGTCTTCCTTACGCTCTTTCTTATCGCCCGCGTGCGGGAGCGCGGCGGGCGATCTTTGCCGTGGTGGTACGCTTTCTATGGCGTGGCGCTTGTCCTGCAGGTAATGACGCTTTACTACACGCAGACGCGCGGAGCACTCTTGGGACTCCTCGCCGGGATGGTCCTTTGCGGCCTGTACTTGATTTTCTTCGCGCGGGAAAAAGAGTATGCGGTTTTACGGCGCATCGCGCTCGCAGGCATTGCGGCCATATTCCTGCTTGCCGGCGCGGTTTTTTCCGCTCGTGGCACATCTTTTGTGCAAGGCAACCCCACGCTCGCGCGCCTCACCTCCATCTCGCTCAGCGACGCGACGACACAGGCCCGGCTCTCTTACATCTGGCCGATGGCGCTTAAAGGAGCGGCGGAGCGTCCCATAACAGGTTGGGGTCAGGAGAATTTCAGCTTCGTGTTCAATAAAAATTACGACGCTGGGATGTACGGGCAGGAGCAGTGGTTCGACCGCGCGCATAATCAGTTCCTCGATTGGTTCATCGCGGGCGGTGTACCCGCCGGGCTTCTTTATATAGCGCTTTACGGGCTCGCCGCGTGGGTTGTATTGCGCGCGCCGGCGCTCGACCGTGCCGCGCGCGCGGTACTGCTCGGATTTCTTGCCGCGTTCGCGCTCAACAACATGACCGTGTTCGACAACCTGATGAGCGCGGTCCTTTTTATGACCGTCTTGGCGTATTTGCACTCGCTCTCGAAGCGCGAGCTCCCAGGAGCACTATTTCTCTCGCGCCCCGTGGGCGACCGCGGCGTTGCCATAGCTGCGCCCGTACTTGCCGCCGCCGTGATATTCGGCGCATGGTCGCTCAATGCCGAAGGTCTTGCGCGAGGGAACGCGCTTTCATATGCGGTTGCGGGCGGGGACCCGCAAAAAACGATTGAGCTGTTCAAAGAGGCCGTCGACCCGCCGCCTTGGCCGGGTAGCGGGCTCGGCAACCAGGAGGTCGCGGAACAGCTGATGCAGTACGCGTCCAACTCCATCGCTCCCGCGCAGTCGGTGGATCCGCAGGTAAAGCAGGAGTTCTATACCCTCGCTCGCGGCGCGATGCTGGAGCGGCTTGAAACGAGGCGGGGCGACGCGCGCCTCGAGCTCTTCGCCGGCACCTTCCTCGCACAGTTCGGGCAAGTAGGCGAGGCGCTGGAGCATCTGCAAAAAGCGCTCGCGCTCTCGCCGAAAAAACAGCAAATGCTTTTCCAGCTCGGGTTCGTTCACCTAAATGGCAGCGACGCCGAGGGTGGAGTCGCGTACTTCAAACAAGCGTTCGAGGAGGAGCCGAAATACGACCTTGCGCGCGTATTTTATGCCGAGGCGCTGTATCTTACGGGTAATGGGACGCAGGCCGACGCGCTCATCCTGGAGCGCTGGGGGACGCTTGCGGCAGACAACGAACAGCTTGTTCAAGTTTATCTGCAGACAAAAAAATACGACCGGCTTATACCAATTTGGCAGAAGCGCATCGAGAATAGCCCAAATAGCGTCGACCTTCATCTGGGTCTCGCCGAAATTTATTTTATGGCTGGACGCACGGAGGAGACAATAAAAGAGCTCGAACGCGTGGCTCAACTTAGTCCCGCGCAGGCCGCGCAAATGCAGTCGCTAATATCGCAAATACGGAGCGGCACTCTCAAACCGTAGCTTATGTAGCAAGGTCTCGCCTTGCTACTTTGAACTCCTGATATACTGAAAGAGTGTGCTTCGGGCGGGGAGCGGTGCACTCACATTAGGACAATGTTTTGGATGCTGCATCCGCTTCCCGCTCGGAGCGTATGTTTGCTTCGCTTATGACGATTGAAGAAAATGTAATTCTGGCTCCCTATACGACATTCCGTATAGGCGGTCCTGCGAGATTTTTCGCGCGCGTAAAAAATGTTGATGAGTTGAGAGAGGCCCTCGATTTCGCTCGGGCCCAAAATCAGCAGCTGCTGATTTTGGGCGGCGGATCGAATGTTCTGATAGACGACGACGGTTTTGACGGTCTTGTAATAAAAATGGAGATGGAGGGCGCCGTCTTTGATAACGAGCTCGTTGTCGCTGACGCCGGAGAGAGCTGGGACGCGCTCGTGGAGAAGGCGACGAGGAAAGATCTCTGGGGCATAGAAAATTTATCGGGCATACCGGGTACAGTCGGCGCGGCGCCGATGCAGAACATCGGTGCCTATGGGCAGGAATTGGCAAAATCTGTTCTGTGGGTCGAGACGCTCGACAAGAAAAGCGGCAATATTCTCCGGTTCGACAATTCGCGGTGCGACTTCGGATACCGCACAAGTCATTTCAAGCGCGATGGAGGACATATTATCCTGAAAGTTGCGCTCAAATTACACAAAAACGGAGCTCCGGACGTTTCGTATCGCGACTTGTCGGCACTCAAATTGCAGACTTTGCCGGAAGTCAGAGCGGCGGTGCTCGACGTGCGTTCGAAAAAGTTCCCCGACCTCTCGAAGGAGGGCACTGCGGGCTCGTTTTTCCTTAATCCGGTGGTGCCTGCGCTTAAAGCAGACGAGCTTGCGCGGATATTCCCGGACTTGCCGCAATTCCCCGCGCAGGACGGCGTAAAAATATCACTCGCATGGTTGCTTGATCGCGCACTCCGCGCAAAAGGCCTCCGCATCGGCGGGGCGCGGCTCTTTGAACGGCAGCCGCTGGTCGTAGCCGCGGGGCGAAACGCCGCGGCAGGCGACATTCGCGCACTTGCGGCAAAAATAAAAGATCTGGTGCGCGAAAATTTTGATATCGAGCTCGATGAGGAAGTGAAAATTATCGGCTAGCGAAGCGAGAGAAAAGAGCGGTCTTTTCCGAGCGAGCGACGCCGATATCTGGTCCGCAGTTATCCACAATTAAAAATTATTTTTCATTGTATATGCAGAATTAATATTCGATACTTATCAATGAAGCATCGAGATGCCTGCAGGACGATTCCTAGGATTTGTTTTGCAGGAGGTCGATCGGTGCGGTGATCTTAACTGCGACTCTTGTCGCGAATATTATGGCCAAGAAAAAGAAGGCTGCCAAGAAAAAGCGCCGCTAACTCGCGGAGTCCTGCATAGCCTTTTGGCGAGGCAGGAGACTCGGCGCTCGCCGAGTATCCTCTCGAAAGAAAAATTCCCCGGCAACCCGGGGGATTTTTCTTTGATTTTGTGCTATTATTTGCCCCTTAATGGCATTCTCTTTAAGGGGCCTATTTGGAGATGCGGCCCAAAAAATAATCAATCAGTCAAGGTCCGTTATCGAAGCCATAGGCCGCCTCGAGTCGGAACTCGAGGGGCTTTCTGATGAGGACCTGCGGCAAAGGACGCATAAGTTTCGCAACAGGATCTCGGCGGGGGAGAGCCTCGAGGATGTTCTGCCCGAGGCTTTTGCAGCCGTGCGCGAGTCGTCCCGCCGGAGCCTCAAGCTCCGGCACTTTGACGTACAACTTGTCGGCGGCATCGTGATGCATAACCGCGGCATCGCCGAAATGAAGACCGGCGAGGGCAAGACGCTGGTCGCGACACTCCCCGCGTATTTGAATGCACTCATGGCAAGAGGCGTACACGTCGTCACCGTCAACGACTACTTAGCGCGACGCGACGCCGTATGGATGGGGCAGGTGTACGCGGCGCTCGGAATGTCGGTCGGGGTGATAAATTCCGACGGCTCTTACCGGTACGACTCCTCCTTCTTGTCCGCCGAAGCCTTGGCGAAGGAGGACGCCGAGCGGGACCAGGAAGGCGGTTTTAAAGTGCATCATGAGTTTTTGCGGCCGTGCGCGCGCCGCGAGAGTTACGAGTGCGACATAACCTACGGCACCAACTCGGAATTCGGATTCGATTACCTGCGTGACAACATAGCGTATTCAAAGCAGGAGCTCCGGCAAAGAGGACATTACTTCGCAATCGTGGACGAAATAGACTCCATTTTGGTAGACGAGGCGCGCACCCCGCTTATCATCTCCGCGCCGACAAGCGAGTCGGAGGATCTTTACCGCACATTCGCTCGCATTGCGGCAGGACTCAAGCCGGAAGAAGATTATGCCGTGGACGAAAAGCGCCGCGCCATAGCAATGACCGACGCAGGCATAACCAAGGCCGAAAAGCTGCTCGGTATAGAGAACATTTACACCGAGGGCGGCATAAAATACGTCCACCATCTGGAGACGGCCGTGCGCGCCAAAGCACTTTTCCGTCGCGACAAGGAGTACGTGGTAAGGGGCGGCGAGGTAGTTATAGTGGACGAATTTACGGGACGCCTCCAGCCCGGCCGCAGATGGTCGGAAGGGCTCCATCAGGCAATAGAAGCCAGAGAGGGAGTGGAGGTGCAGAAAGAGAGCAGGACCTTCGCCTCCATTACTTACCAAAACTATTTCCGCCTGTACGAAAAGCTTTCCGGCATGACGGGCACTGCCAAAACGAGCGCGGAAGAATTCTTCAAGGTCTACGGGCTCGAGGTTGTTGAGGTGCCTACCAACAGGCCGGTCGTGCGCAAGGACCGCAACGATCTCATTTTCCAGACCGAGCAGGGCAAGTTCAAGGCGCTCGCGCGCAAAGTCAAGGATCTGCACGAGAAGGGCCAACCCGTTTTGGTAGGCACCGTCTCGATAGAAAAAAACGAGTTGCTTGCGCAGTACCTGCGCCGCGAGGGAATTCCGCATGAGCTCCTGAACGCAAAGAATCACGAACGGGAAGGCGAGATAATCGCCGGCGCGGGACAGAATGGCGCTGTTACCGTGGCGACCAACATGGCGGGCAGGGGCGTGGACATAAGGCTTGGCGGCGCGCATGCGGGTGCCGAGGAGCACGAGGAAGTTAAAAGTTTGGGCGGTCTCTTTGTGCTGGGTACAGAAAGGCACGAGGCGCGCCGCATAGACAATCAGCTTCGCGGCCGCTCCGGCAGACAGGGCGACCCGGGCGAGACGCAGTTTTTCGTTTCGCTCGAGGATTCGCTGATGCGCATCTTCGCGCCGGACTCAATAAAGACAATGATGGGGCGCTTCGGCATACCGGAAGATGAGCCGATAGAAAATTCGATGGTCACCAGGGCGCTCGAGAGCGCGCAGACCAAGATAGAGGGGTTCAACTTCGACGCGCGCAAGCACGTTCTCGAATTTGACAACGTGCTCGACAAACAGCGGCGCACTATCTACGAGCGCCGCCGCAAAGTTTTGACCGGCAAAGAAGACGCGATAGCCGATATACTGGCGGAACTGGCGGTAGACGGCCTGCCTGCGCAGGCAGGTGAAGAGGCGCTCGCGCTGCTTCGAAAAAAAGAGGAGGAAATGGGGAAGGAGCAGTTTTTTGCCGCCGCGCGCGCCGTGCTTTTGCAGGTGCTCGATCTCTTGTGGGTAGAACATTTGGAATCCATGGAGTATCTGCCCGACGCAGCCGGAGCGGGTGATTCCCGTTACCGCACCGGGCGCGCAGGAAGCGGGGCGCAACGACCCGTGCCCGTGCGGAAGCGGCAAAAAATGGAAGAATTGCGGCCTCAAAAACACAGAGGAGCACAAAAATTTGATGTCGCAAAAAACCGCATGACCATAAAGTAATTTTTTTTTAAATATCGTATAATGCATATATGGCAATAAGAGCGATAGTACATGTATTTGCGACGGCCGGAGTTCTGCTTCTTTTGGCGAGGCTAGTGCCCGGAATTGCTGTCGCGGGACTTTATCCCGCGTTTATAGTCGCGCTCGTGTGGGGGCTATTGGGGCTCACGATCCGCCCCATATTAAGCCTCCTGATGCTGCCTATAAATCTGTTAACATTCGGCCTGTTTTCTTTCGTACTTAATGCACTGCTGTTTTGGTTCGTGGCGTCGTTCATAGAGGGGTTCTCGGTCGCGGGATTTGTTCCGGCTCTTATAGGGTCGCTGGCTCTTGCGGCCGTCTCTTACGTTGTCCACCGGCTTTTTTGATGCAAAGTTTAAACCTTGAAGAGCCCGGGTTTAAGGTTTAACCTTGGGTATGGCATTTGTCGATGAATTAATTATTTATGCGCGCGCCGGGCGCGGCGGCGACGGGGTCGTAAGATGGCTCCATCTTAAAGGCAAGGAATTCTCCGGCCCTGCTGGCGGCAACGGCGGCGACGGCGGTTCCGTATATTTGTGCGCGGTGCGCGATATAGGTCTGCTCGCGCGCTATCGTGGTGCAAAGTCTTTCGAAGCGGGCGACGGCGGACCGGGCGAGAGCGCGAGCCGCGACGGTGCGCGCGGGGAAGATATAATCATAGACTTGCCCTGTGGTTCTATGGTGCGCAACCGCTCAACGGGAGAGGTTTTCGATCTTGTTCTTGAAGGGCAAAAGATAATGATTCTACGCGGCGGGCGCGGCGGAGCGGGTAATGCCGCGTTTAAGTCGTCTGTAAATAGGACGCCAAGACAATCCACCCCGGGCTCCCCCGGCGAGGAAGCTGGTCTAGAAATAGAACTGCGGCTTATTGCCGACTGCGGCATAATCGGTCTCCCAAACGCCGGCAAGACCTCGCTCTTAAACGCGCTTACGCGGGCGGGAGGCAAAGTAGGCGCATACCCGTTCACCACGCTAGACCCGAATCTCGGTGCCTTCTTCGGCCACACGCTTGCCGATATTCCCGGACTCATAGAGGGAGCGGCGGAAGGAAAGGGTCTCGGCTTTAAATTTTTGCGGCATATTGCGCGCACCAAACTCCTTTTGCATTGTGTGCCGCTCGACTCGGCCGACCCTGTGAAGGACTATACAGCTGTCCGCGCCGAGCTCGGACAATTTGAAGACGGCTCGCTTGAGCAAAAACCGGAAATTATCGTTCTGACGAAATCGGATACCCGAGAAAAAAAGGAAATCAGACAAATTGCAGACAAATTTAGAGCGATAGAAAAGAAAGTATATGTAGTGTCGGTATTGGATGACGACTCCATAAAAAAACTGCAGGATAGCCTTATTTCGCTTTTGCGCTAATATATCAATATATATGTATCGAGTCACTATCGGCCTGGAGATCCACGCCGAGTTGAAAACCCGTACCAAGATGTTCTGCGGGTGCAAGAATGACCCGGACGAGAAAAGTCCGAACTTTAATGTGTGTCCGGTGTGCATGGCGCACCCGGGTGCTTTGCCTGTAATAAACAAGCAGGCGGTCCGAAGTGTCTTGCGTGTTGGCGCCGCGCTCTCGGGCAAAGTCTCCGACTATACGAGGTTTGACCGCAAAAATTATTTTTATCCCGACATACCCAAAGGATATCAAATAAGCCAATACGAGCATCCATTGGTGCAAGGCGGTTCGCTTAAAGGCGTTTCGATAACACGCATACACTTGGAGGAGGACACGGCGCGCTCACAGCATTCCGGTGATAAAAGTCTGGTTGACTTTAACCGCGCGGGCGTGCCACTTATGGAATTAGTTACGGAGCCTCAAATCCGTTCCGCCGCGGAGGCGGGAGCGTTCGCGCGGGAACTGCAGCTGCTTCTGCGCTACGTAGGGGCTGGAGAGGCGAATATGGAGAAGGGGGAAATGCGGGTAGAAGCCAACATATCAATGGGAGAAAATGGAAAAATAGGTACTAAAGTAGAGATAAAAAACCTGAATTCTTTTAGATCGGTGGAAAGAGCGATCTTATATGAGATAGAGAGACAAAGTGGATTGCTCGAACATGGTGAAAAGGTGGAACAGGAGACTCGCGGGTGGGATGACACAACGCAAAAAACATTCAGCCAGCGGAAGAAAGAATTCTCTCACGATTATCGATATTTCCCTGATCCGGACCTGCCGTACTTGCGCATTGGGGAAATCTCGGAATTCTCGGAAGAAAATTTGAAGAAAGAATTGCCCGAATTACCATGGCAAAGGCGCGAGCGATACATGGAGCTTGGACTAAAAAAAGACGACGCAGATATGTTCGTGCGCGACAGCGTCTATGGGGATTTTTTTGATGAAATCTGCAAAGGCTTAAGCTCCGAGGGAATATCGCTCGCGGCAAATTACATCGCCAACGATCTGGCTGGACAGGGAAAGACGGCGGACTCCGGCAATTTCAGGAAGCTGATCACAATGGTGCTGGAAGGGAGGCTTTCCTCGCGCGGAGCAAAAGACACGCTCGCGCTCATGTTTGCCGACGGACGAGACCCCGAAGTTTTAGCAAAAGAAAAAGGTCTCGTACAGCAGAGCGATGAATCCGCACTGGCGACCATAGCGCAAAAGGTAATAGCTGGATATCCAGATGTTGCAAAAGACTATAAGGCCGGCAAGGAGGTGGCGCTTCAGTTCCTTATAGGGAAGGGAATGATGGAAAGCAAAGGCTCGGCTAATCCACAAGCTTTACGCGAGGCTATACAAAAAATTCTCGCCTAGGGTATACTCTAGGCATGGATGAACTCGAGATATCGGGCAAACGATTTATCTCGTCTAGACGCGCCGCGAAGGATAACGGCTATACGCAGGACTATATAGGCCAGCTTATTCGCTCCGGAAAAATAAAAGGTCAGAAAGTCGGCCGCGCATGGTACGTCGACGCCATATCGCTTGCGGTGCATCTTGAGGGCAAACCAGTCCAAGGCGATGACCTGGAAAGCTCTGACGTTATTGCGTCGCGTTCGGAGAATTTTGAAAAAACAGAAATTACAGACGAACGGGAGAAAAAGGAGGAAAGTCCGAAAATAGAAGAACGAAACGAAGATGCAGAAACAAAAGAAGAATCGAAATCAGAGCCGGAACCCGAGTCGGTGCACATTACGATCAATAAGAAACCGGAACCGACACCGCGCCAACAGTACGAGGTGCATGGCGGTTTGCGTTACATAGAAGAAGAAACTGCGGCGCCGGTATGGCGAGAGTCTCCGACTGCCGAGACGGTAAATAAAATAAGCATATTTCGGGATATTCAAGGTAAGCGGGGACTTCCTAAACAGAGAATAAAAAGAGGAAAGGGAATATTTGCGTTGTTTGCGGTCTCAATACTTATTTTCGCGGCAGCGGGAGTGGCAAGTATTGTTACCTATACGGTATCCGTGGAGGAAGGCAAAAGTGCGAGTATAGGTCTAACATTTCCTTGGGAAGAGTACTCGGTTTCATTTTGGTAAATTGTCAAATAGGAAGGCGATGCCTAGTCATGGGTTCTCCAGACATCACCTTTCTCGTTTTTAAACCAAAATCTTAGAGAGTTTGGAATTGATATTTAGATTAAGATAAAATCTCTGTTATCCGATATTTAAAAATCTCGGATGCAACAACAGTCGAAAAAATTAAGTAAATCAAGCCAATCTCGCTTACGCGATGTAATATCGGCTAGTCTGATATTTTCGTGGAAATTTTTTGAATAATTTTTTCAGCGTTTTTTGGAGGTACCCTGCCCCGAATCTTTTTTGTTTGCAATATTTTTTCAAGAATATTCTCCCATAGCTATCCACAGTTTTTAAGCAGTTTTTCCACCTGTTTTTGCACTTATTGTTCTACAATTATGCACAGGAGTCTTCCGAACTCACTATGGTTTTGAAAGACATTTCGTCGATTTTTTTTGAATCAAAAACTCATGGCGGCCGCTAAAAAAATATTTTCTCCTGACGGCTCTCCGATGATCTCTACGCGCCGCGCGGCAGAGCGCCTCCACTGCGCGCCCGATTACATAGGCAAGCTTTGCCGCGAGGGAAAGCTCAATGGCACTCTCGCAGAGGGAACATGGTTCGTCGAGCTTTCATCCATAGCCGTCTTCGAAGTTGAACGGCGGCAGTTGCGGGCGGCGCGCGCACAAAAACTTTCCGAGACGCGCAAGGAAGAAGCGCTTTCCTACAAGTTCCAAAACGGCGGCGCCATAACGCGCCTTGCGTTGCGCGCGCGCAGGGTAGCGCCAAGCGGCGCCATCGTCGCGCTTTGCGCGAGCCTGGTTATGGGCGTCTCTCTTGCTTTCGCCAGTGCCGCTGTCTCGGGCCCTAACTTAAGCGCGGCAATCGCGCAGATAAACTCGCCTTTCTTCGGGCCCCGCATACAAATCATTTCGCTCGAGAGAGCGAGCGACGGCGTCTTAAAAGTATTCAGCCGTTTTTATGCATTCTTTGCGCCGAGCGCTCCGGCGCCGCTTGCACAATTCCCCGAAGATCAAGGCGACGCTTTTAAAGGCGACTCCTTAGCCCGGGAAGGTGTCGCCTTGGGTACTAAGGCGTCACCTTTATCCGTACCTGCTAAACCGTCGACTATTGTGCAAAATAGTTATCCCGTTCGCGAACGCGTACTCGAGCGCGTTGTGGAAAAAGTTTCTACAGGGGTATCGGAAGACCTGCTCACGACTAAACTGCAGGAGCTGGGCAATGTCCTGCGCTCGGAGTTGTACATAGGCCTAAGCAACGTGCAGGCGCCGCGCGGATTTCCTTCTTCGGGCGGAGTTGCCAACAACATCAGCATCACGCAGGTCATAGACAAGCTAGACAACGTTACTCTTACGAGCGCCACGGTGCGCGGACTCTCGGGACTTAGCGACAGCGACGTGCCCGACACCATTACCGCGAGCAATTACCTGCCGCTTGCGGGCGGCGCATTGACGGGCGCCGTCACAAATTCCGCCGTCGCGACATCGACATGGAGCGGGCCGTTTGCGGCAGACGTGCTCAATGTATCGACAAGCACCGCCACTTCAACATTCGCAAACGGCATAGAGCTTGCGGGCGGGTGCTTCCGACTGCCGGACGGCACCTGTGCAGGAAGCGGCGGCGGGGTCTCGGGCGGGACGGACGGAATGCTGGCATCATGGACCGGCGCCTCCTCGCTTACCGCAACGAGCGCCCCAACTGCCGGGTACTTTGTCGCCACCTCCTCGACGGCCTCCATTTTTCCCTTCGCCTCCACGACCGGCATCACGGTCGCCGGAACCGCCTCGACCACCAACCTGAATATTTCAAACATTTCCGCATGCTCTGGAGGCAACGCGCTTGTTACAAATTCCTCCGGCGTCGTTTCTTGCGGCGTCATAACCGCAAGCGGCGGCACCTTTCCCTTCACCCCCACCGCCCTCGGCAACTCCACCTCCACCCTGCTCCAACTCAACGCCGGTCTCATCGCGCTTGCCTCCTCCACTATCGGCGCGGGCGGACAAACCACCGGCCTAACCGTCTCCGGCGGCGCGACGACGACGGGGAACCAATACATCGCAGGCACTCTCCAGGCGGGAGCCTCCACGCTCTCGTCGCTTTCCCTAACCTTCGCCCTATCCGTCGCAGACGGCGGCACCGGCGCAACGACCCTCACCTCCGGCCAGCTTCTCTACGGCGCGGGGACAAACGCCGTACAGTCCGTCGCGACATCAACCCTTGCGGTAGGAAACGGCCTTACGACTACTTCCGGCACTTTGGGCTACCAAGTTGGAGGAACCAACGCCTCAATCGGCCTCGCGGCCATCAACGCCAACTCACTCCTCGCAAACGTCTCCGCCGTCTCCGCCGTACCCACGACCCTTGCCACCTCCTCGCTCTTTGCGGCAGGTACTCCAGGCAATGTACTCACTTACACTTCCGCGGGCACCTGGGTCCCCTCCGCCACCACCACTTTCTCCACCGGACTTACCTACGCAAACGGCAACACTACCTGCGACACCTCATCCTCATCCGTCTTCGGCTGTCTCGCCGCCGTCGACTGGTCGCTCTTTAATAACAAAATTTCCTCTTCTTCGCTCTCCGCCGGTACCGGTATCTCCTACAATTCCTCGACCGGCGTTATATCGAACACCATCGGCTACCCGTTCCCGAACAATGCCACCACCACGCAATTGCAATTCAACGGAGGCGCTTCGACCACTCTCGCATCCGTCTACGACATCCTCTACGTCGGACGTGACGCTACCACCACCATTCGCGGCGACGGCGTTGCGAGCGTCATTCCGTTCGCGAGCTCGACCGCGCTCACGGTGTCCGGAAACTTTTACGGCGCGGGACTGACGACCTGCAATACGACCGCCGACAAGCTTCTCTGGAACAGCGGCATCTTCTCCTGCGGCGTCGACCAGAACAGCGGCGGTGCCGGTTCCGAGATCAACTGGACATGGTTCAACGGCTCGGGAATACGCTTGGGGACGACCACGAACCAGATCGCCATAGGAGCGACCGCAACCGCGACGCTCGCAAAAGTCGAAGTTACTCCGAACGGCAGTAATCCGGCGGCAATATTTTTTGGCGACGTCGGCATCGGCACTTCCTCGCCTGGCACCGCGCTTGGCGTCGCCGGCTCGGCCGTTGTCTCGGGGCCGGTTACGGCGCAATACTTTACAGCCACCTCGACCGCGACCGCATCCGTTCTGCCCTTCGCCTCCTCAACCGCCCTTACTGTCTCGGGCACCGGCTACTTCGGAACCGCATCCACGACCAAT
>LCRO01000002.1:9793-93258 GCA_001004665.1 Candidatus Adlerbacteria bacterium GW2011_GWA1_54_10 | reverse complement strand
GCAGTTCTTCTCAATCAACGACAAATCACTACCGAGCGTGAAGCCACCGACCAAATCTTCGTCTGGCAATGTATTATCAAAAGGCGGACAAACCAAATACACCGACAAGGCCTTTTTGCGAAGTTTATTTTCAGAAAGATATTTTGCAAGAAAAACTCCACCCAAAGACGAACCGATTAAAATATATTTATTTTTGATAAGAGATAAATATCTCTCAAAAAATATCTTCCAATCTCTGTACTTCGCAAAATCCTGCAAGGGCATTCGTGGCGAAATTATCTCAAACCTTTTACCTAAAGTTTTTTCCAAATAATCTCCAGCCCAATAAATCTTTTTCTTAGCCGAGACTTTTTTAGTTTTTAGATAATGCAAATAATCCTTCTCATTTTTGAAGGTCATTCCTCCATGAACTAATAGTACTTGGATTTTACTTTTTGTAGTTTTCATAAATTAGGTTTTAATCTTTCTGCGTTTCAGAAAATCGTCCTTTGCCTTTCGTTTTGCTTCTGGCACTACGAAGAGCTCCGAAACCAGTTCCATAAATATATTTTGCAAATCTTCTGCATCTTGTTGAGTAAAATCAAGTAGATCAGGATCGTCGTCGGGATGAGCTCCTTGATTACCAGCTTCTTTGATTATATATCCAACATCAGAAAAATCTTGCGAAACCGTAACCCCATTATATTTTGTCCCAACAACTGCCTGCAATTCGTTAGCAAGATTCCCCGGCGTTGCTTTTAAAATTTCTCTCGTGATGACCTGGAGAGCACGCCTGAACATTGCGGCAGCTGCGATATGAGCATTTGCGTCCATAGCGCGAACAGCTTGACGATAAGCAGTCCTCAAAGAAGCTGGCTCGTCGGGTAGTTCTTCTATTTCTTCTGACCCATCATTCGGAATGGAAGTAACTTTATACCACCTCTCAACACTATAGGTTTGACCGTCTTCTCTGACTTCAGGAACGGAAAGACGGAAAAGAATCCAGAATTTATATGTTCCACATACAGGACACTTGAAATAGACAGTGCGTGGAGCGTCCCAGTTTACGCTTGTGCTATATTGCCCTTTGTCTGCTGTGTACGCTTTTCTGACAACTTGAAAACCGCGTACTATATTACAAGTTGAGCAAAATAAATCCCAATGGTTATCATCTAACCTGGAGTCGGTAACCTCAGGGTAGTTTTCGAGTATATAATTTTGCTCAGTTTCTTTATCTATAAACATATTATTTCAAAAAATCGTCCATCAATTTACCTTTTTCTTTCAGTGTTTGTTCAAGCTGTTTTCCAGCGGATTCTATTTCCTCATCATTAGCTTTCCTTACGGCTTTCTCTACGCCAAAAATTTTAATGAAGATTTTGTCAAAAATATAAGTAATAACAAACCATGTAATTAGCCCGTAGAGAATTGAAAGAAAAATATTCACTTCAAAGAATTTCCAATACACAAAAATACTTGCTATGGCAACAATGAGATAAATCACGGAAGTTGCCTTCCCAAATGAGGACTGATTGTAGAGATTGCGGGAAGTTCTTTTTAACTCCATTTCTCGAAGCATTTTTGCCTCAGGAAAGTTTGTATCAAATTTTTCTTTCATTGATTCCATAGTTTTATCCAAGAGTTACGAGGCTCATTCCGCCATCAATAGTAATAATTTCGCCACACATAGCATCATTTTTTGCGAGGAAAATAATTGCGTCAGCAATTTCTTCCGGTTGTATCATCCTCTTTATGAGATGAACCTGTCCAAGTTCTTCTTGTTCTTTTACATCAGGATCGCCCCACATAGGAGTTGCAACCCGTCCTGGGGCAACGGCATTGACGAGTATTTTCGGCGCAAGGTCTTTAGCTAGATTTTTAGTGTAGTTCTCGAGTGCCGCTTTGAAAGCAGAATAAGCGGCTGCCGATGGCCTGCCATGCCCAAGTCGCCCATGAATTGAGGAAATGTTTACAATTTTACCTTCCCGCATTAAAGGGGTTGCGTGTTTAGTTACTATTACGGCACTCAATAAATTATTTCGAAAAACATTTTCAAATGCATCAACGTTTGTCGGGTTATCGTTTTCGTCAAAAATTCCCGCGTTATTAACGAGTATATCCAAATGAGAAAATTCTTGTTTTATCTTCTCGCACATCTCCAGTACTTCTTTTTCGTTGGATACGTCAGCACGCTGAATAACATTTCCCCTTGAGTGCTGATTGCACTCATCTAACACTTCTTTTGCGGCTTTAGCGTCTGATTTAAAATTTATGACTACCGAACAACCCTCCTTTGCAAAAGCAATAGCAGTTGCCTTTCCTATCCCTTTTGAAGCACCTGTGACTAGTGCAATTTTATGTTTTAGTTCCATAATTATTTCAAGAGCTCATCAACGGAAACATCAAGCGCATTAGCGAGCTTCTCTAAAACTGCCAGCGTAACATTGATCTTTCCGCCTTCAATCGCACTCATATAGCTTCTATCCATATCTATCGCTCGACAAATGTCGCCTTGCGACATTTTACGGCGAAGCCGTATGCGCTTGATGTTTTCTCCCAGTTTTTTGGAAATTTGAGCCATATATATATTATCACTTTATCAACTATTGCGCCATGCCTCAATATGGAGGTATAATCCCATATATGGATTCTTCTTTTGTAGCCGCCGATTTTTTCAAAAAAGAAAGCCGAAGCCCGCGCGGATTCCTCCCCAGACCCCTCCTCCGCGCGGGCGAGTCCGCCGCCCCGCCTCCTTTGCCCCAGAAAAATAGTGGCGGGGCACATCATTTCAGATTTCGCTTTTTGGATTTGTGTATCAGATTTGGCAAAATAATTTCAAAAGTTTGCGAAGGTTTTAATTCGGGAGCCAAATAGGATGATACGAGTTCTCCGCCGAGGGGCGAACCCTCTCGTCTTCAAAATCCGAGTTCGTATCTAGTCTCCTGGCTCCGCGGGTAGGACTCGAACCTACAACCAACTCCTTAACAGGGAGCTGCTCTACCATTGAGCTACCGCGGAATATCAATGAACACCACCAAATATACCGCTTTTTGACCAGACGAGCCAAGTAGAAAAATGAAAGCCGGAACTCGAGCCGAAAGTGTATAATGGGGCATTAGTATCTAACTTTTAAACCCATGAAATTTTTTTTTGGATATGCGGTCTTGGCGGCGATTCTCGCTGTCCCTCTTGTTTCTTTGGCGGCCGAGTTTCGTTTCGGTGAGCAAACGTCGACAACTGCAAGCGAGCGCATAAGCGACGATTTGTACGTTGTAGGCGGCAGTATAACAAGTGCGGGTAGCGTTGAGGGCGACCTTGTTGCCGGCGGCGGGAGCATTGTCATAAGCGGGCCAGTGAGCGCGGATGTCGCCGCGGGCGGCGGCAATGTTGTTGTTCTTTCGGATGTTGGCGACGATGTGCGCGTGGGCGGCGGCTCCGTCGTTATTCAAGGGAGAGTGGGGGATGACGTTATTGCAGGCGGAGGCCAAATAACTATCGGTGGTCTGGGCATCGGCGGCGACGTGGCGGCAGGTGGCGGTACTGTACGCATTGACGCGCCCGTTGCAGGCGACGTCCGCATTAGCGGCGGCAGTGTCTACATAAATGCGCCTATCGGCGGCGCGGTAAATATCGAGGCGGATACACTTACACTGGGTAGCCGGGCGGTCATTGCGGGCACTCTCACCTATAAAGCAAACAAAGAACTCAAGAAAGAAGATGGGGCGGTCGTACGCGGAGAAGTAATTTTTGAGGAGCGCAAGCCGCAAGCAGTGTCAGTGGCGGCTATTGCGGCGGTCTTCTCTCTCTTTATTATAGGGAAATTTCTCGCGCTATTGGTGTGTGCGCTTGTTATTGGTCTTCTCTTCAAGCGCTATAGCAGAGAGGCGGTTGCTAAAGCGGTCGAGCGCCCGCTTTTGGAGCTTGGAAGAGGTTTGGTGGTCTTTGCGGCGCTCCCCGTGCTCTCCGTACTCATGCTTGTGACACTCGTTGGCATACCGTTTGGAATTTTGGGGCTCATAGCCTTTGTAGCCGCGCTGTTGTTTGCATGGATAGTCGCGCCGATTATTGTAGGGAGCGTCGTGTATCAATACTTCTCAAAGCGCGACCGGGAGGTCTCTTGGAAGACGATACTTGCCGGCGTGTTTCTCTACAGCATCCTCGGACTCGTGCCCTTGCTGGGTTGGCTGGCGCAGGCCCTTCTTATGCTTCTTTCGCTTGGTACAACCGTGGCTATAAAGTGGGAGATTGTACGGCAGTGGCGATAACCCCCCTTCCTGTTATCCTTTTTTTCCCAATATCCGGAACATCTTGGTGCCGCAGACCGGGCACGTTCCCTGCATGGCCGCGCGCTCCTGACCGCCCTTTCCGGCGAAAGAAACCTCTTTGGGCTCGTTCATTTGACGCTTTGCTTTGCACTTGACACAGTATGCTTCTACTTCTGCCATATTGTTATAAAAATTGATAAGGCGCCCTGTTTCTTCATTATACCTCAAAAAACCTGCGTTAGAATGAGGGTGTGAATTACAACCTAAAGGGCACAGGGGTCGGAATTACACCGGAATTGCGCGGGTATGTGGAGAAAAAGCTCGCAGCCGCCGAAAAGTTCTTGGCTGACGGACCTGCAGTGCACGCCGACGTGGAGCTTGCGCACGAGCCAATGCGCGACGGCGGCCATTATCGCGCGGAGTTTACGGTTGCGGCGGGCCGGGCGCTGTATAGGGCGGAGGAGTGGGGAGAGAGCATGCATGGAGCCGTCGACCTCGCGTTCGGGGAACTCTTGCACGCATTGCGCGGCGCAAAGCAAAAGCGCGTAAGCCTCCTGCGCCGCACCGCGTCGCGCGTCAAGGGTTACCTGCGCGGCCTGCGCCACTGATGTTTTTTAGCCAATTATTCACGGTCGTGAACATTGAGCTCAATTTACGTGACTCATTTTTGACCGCGTAGAAAGTCGGCATAGGGCATCTCTTTTTTGCCTTCGGGTATCACTTTCAAGATCTCGAGTTTATCGGCTTTTATCTCCGCGTCGGTGACGATTATCCTTCGATTTCTTGAATCAAGAAAATATGCCCTAGGGTTTTTATCGAACGCCATGATTTTTAAAAATTGTGCGCGAGCGTCGCCGCGCGGGTCGATGCGGGCATCTTCGTCCGTAAACTTGCGCGTATATGTCGCTTCGGAGTTGTTCTGCGGCTCGGGCTTTATGCCGCCCGCTATCCATTGCGGCATAATTTCGACGAGCAGATTGGCCCCTTCTGTAAAAAGCATTGTAGTAAGCAGGCTTCCTTTCTGCGGCCACTCCTCTTCGTCTATCTCTATGCTCGCCTGCGCGACTATCGGCCCGGTGTCCATTTCCTCGTTCATCTGCATTATTGTGACACCTGTCTTTCTTTCATCTCCAAGAATTGCCGAAAGCACCGGCGAAGGCCCGCGGAATTTCGGGAGCAGCGACGGATGAATATTCAGACAACCGTGTTTTGGTATGTCGAGAACGGCCTTGGGCAGGATCTTGCCGTATGATGCAACGACGAAGACATCCCACTCTGTATTGTAAATTTCGGGCGGCAGTTCCTTATTTCGTATTACGAGAGCGGGCTCAAGACCAAGCCGTTGGAGTTGTGCAAGTGCATCTCCCGACTCTGCACCCGAGCCGAAGAACGCACATAAAATTTCGCGATTATTTTTCTTTTTCGGGTTCGTCATGGATTTCCTCCGCCCTGTCCACATAAAGCACGCCATCGAGATGGTCGCACTCGTGCTGAAATATCTGCGCTAGCAACTCCGTGCCGTTGTAGATAAAAGGATCGCCGCTCTCATCCAGTGCGCGGACAGTCGCCTTCTCGTGCCGCTTTACGAAGCCGTACTTTTTGCGCACGGAAAGGCATCCCTCCGTCATTTCTTTTTTCTTTCTTGATAGGCGGATGATCTTGGGGTTAATAAACACTTTGTCCGCAGGCTTCGCCGACCCGAGGACCTTTTGGGAGGCTTTCCGCTCCGGTTCAAACACGCGGCCCGCCACGACAAATATACGCAACGGCTCTCCAACCTGCGATGCCGCGATAGCGACGCCGAACTTTTCTTTTTTAAGCGCCGTCTTCATGCGCGCAATGAGCTTTGCCACGCGCCGCGAGCCTACTTCCTTTTTAGGCACGGATTTTGCTTTTTGACGCAAAACCGGCGCTCCTATCTGTACGATTCCGTCCTTCATATGACTACTATATACTGAGCGCATGGAGCACATCAAAAAACACATGGAAGAGCTTTCTGCGCGCTCCAAGAGAGAAAAGATAACCGAGCGCGGCGAGCTGATGAAATATTTCATGGAAAGGCTCAACGCGCCGCGTAAAAGGGACAAAATTCCGCCCCTGACGATGCCGCGCACGGGACGCATTCTGCAGGCTATACCGACAAAGGATCTCTACTACCTTAAGCGCATATGCGACGACGCAAAGGATTTTTCCAAAAAATTCTGGTGGGAAATAAATCCCAAAAAGCATGAACAAAAGTAAATTTGTAATTGAAGGGTTGGGAAGAAAAAAAGCTCTTTCAGGCACAATCGCGGTGCGTGGGGCAAAAAATGCGATTCTCAAAGCTCTCGCGGCATCAATACTGTTTGAAGACGAGGTGGAATTTAAGAACGTGCCGGAAATTGAGGACGTGCGGCGTATGCGCGAGTTGCTCGTTGGCCTTAAGCAAAATCCGGAACTCCACAGGGACATAGCCGAGCGTCTGCGCGCTTCGATAGTGCTTACCGGTCCAGTGCTTGCGCGCTACGGCGAAGTTACTTTTCCGTTCCCCGGCGGATGTGTGCTCGGCGAGCGGCCGATTGACCTGTTTTTGGACGGGTACAGGGCGATGGGCGCGGAGATCGTGGAAAATGACGGCCTGTTTATAATAAAAGGAAAGTTGCGCGGCGCGCATATTTTCTTTCCATTCGTTTCCGTTACCGCAACGGAAACGCTGATGCTCGCGGCGACCCTTGCCGAGGGGAGGACGATTTTGGAGAACGCCGCGATGGAGCCGGAGATAGATTCGCTTGCCGGATATTTAAATACTTGCGGAGCGCATATCGATGGAGCGGGCACACCGACGCTAAAAATTGAAGGCGGCGGCATTTTGCGTGCAAATGGGAGGCCGTATATAACGCCCCCCGACAGGATAGAGACCGGGAGCTTCCTAATATTGGCCGCGCTCGCGGGGCATGATGTAAAAATTGTCGATTGCGAGCCCAAACATTCTGCGGCCCTGCTTTCATTGCTCGCGCGCGCCGGAATCAAATTCGAAATAGGAGAGAGTTCCATAAGCCTGCGGCAAGGTTTAACCTTGCCGCAGGCGGTATCGGTGCGCACGCACGAATATCCCGGCTTCCCGACCGATCTGCAGGCGACCATGGCGGTATTTTTGACGCAGGCGGAGGGAGAAGCGACGATACTCGAGACTATTTTTGACGGGCGCTTCCGTTATGCGGAGGATTTGGCGCGCATGGGTGCCGATATCGAAGTCCTTAATCCGCACAAAGTCCGCATCCGCGGCCCGCGCGCTCTTTCGGCGCAGGAGCTGGAGGGGCCGGACCTGCGCGCCGGCCTTGCGTATATCCTTGCGGCGACGGTCGCCGAGGGGACTTCGGTAGTAAACAACGCCTATATAATAGACCGCGGCTATCTCGCAATAGAAGAGCGCCTTTCAAAGCTCGGCCTTAACATAAAGAGAGAGCAAATATAGTATTTCACCATGACGTTTTTTACTCCAAAGCTCGGGATTGATCTGGGGACGGCAAACACGCTCGTATTCGTGCCCGGCAAAGGCGTGGTGCTAAACGAGCCGTCAGTCGTCGCCATATCGGAAATTGACAAGCGCATACTAGCGGTCGGCGCCGAGGCCAAAGAGATGATAGGACGTACGCCGAGCGAAATAATCGCGTACAGGCCTCTGCGCGACGGCGTCATTGCTGACTACCGTGTTACGCAGGCGATGCTCAAATATTTTATAGGCAAGGCTCTCGGTAAATATCAATTCTTCAAGCCCGAGGTGATGATCAGCGTCCCTACCGGAGTGACTTCGACCGAGCGCCGCGCCGTCGTCGAGGCCGCCGTGCGCGCTGGCGCGCGCAATGCGTACGTTGTCAAAGAGTCGGTTCTGGCCGCCATAGGCGCCGGCATCCCCATACAGGAGGCCCGCGGGCACATGGTCGTTGATATAGGCGGAGGCACGGCCGATGTCGCGGTTATATCGCTTGGCGGAATTGTCGCCTCGACCTCGATAAAATGCGCGGGGGACAGGCTTGATCATGCGATAACCGATTACATAAAAAAAACCTACAACCTTGCCATAGGCGACAAGACCGCGGAGGACGTAAAAATCGCTATAGGCTCGGCGGTGCCTGTCGAGGAGGAGCTGGCCATGCAGGTGAGAGGGCGCGATTTCATCACGGGTCTCCCGCGCTCGTGCGAGCTCAAGACCAACGACATAGTGAAAGCCATGGGCAAGGAGCTGCGCGAGATACTCAAAGCAGTGCGCGACGTGCTACAAGATACTCCTCCCGAGCTCGCGGCCGACATTATAGACAGCGGAATTACGATGACTGGAGGGACATCCTTGTTGCGCAATTTCCCCGAACTTGTTTTGCGGCGGACAGGGGTCAAGGCGCGTTTGGCAGACGACGCGCTCTATTGCGTCGCAAAGGGGAGTGGCATAGCGCTCGATCATCTGGATGCGTACAAAAAAGCCATAATCGCGAAGCGGTAGTGTATGGAACATCACGCATATTACATAGAAGGCTCGCTTTCGCTTTTTGAAGAGTATAAAAAAGGAATTAAGCCCCTCGGTCGTAGCCCTGCAGGTGAGACTTTTTGGGCGCGGAAATTCGAGCGCTTCGGTGTTGACGACGCGCGCGAGCTTGCCGCACTGGCTACATTAAAGAATTATAGCGATACCATATTTTTTGTTGGAATTTCCTCATTTACCACAGAAGCACAGCAAGCATTGCTCAAGCTCATTGAGGAGCCACAATACGGGACGACCTTTATTCTGCTCGTTCCGCACGGGATTTTGCTGTCCACACTTAGATCTAGAATGCTTGAATATCCAGCCAAAGGCAACGCCTTAAACCAGGGCCTCCCCCGACTTCGCCAAGGCTTCGACGGGCAGGCAAGGCACCGCCTTGAGTTTCAACAAACAATCGATAAATTTTTAAAATCAAATAAAAAAGAACGGAGCGAATTTGTAGTAAAATTGATTAAAGACGACCCTCCTCGCCTAGACGGGCGAGTCGAGGCAGGAGAAGGGACAAAAGACAGGGCGCGGGAATTTATAAACGCGCTCGAGTTGGAACTTTATTACCGATTTTCAAAATTTAGGACTAGTGAGGCGCGCGAGGACTTGGAGGACATCGCAAAAGTGCGCGACTATATGCGCGACCGCTCGCCTTCGCTCAAAATGCTCCTTGAACACCTCGCAGTAAGCTTACTGCGGATGTAAGCTCCAAACCACAAATCACATTTGAGATTTAACTTCTGTATGAATCCTAAAAAATTAAAAGAGAGAAGAGAACGAATACAGAAGCTTGATAGTGCCCTCAAAAAGCTGTTTCCGGGTGCGGGGATAGAGCTTAAATTCAAAAACCCTCTCCAGCTTTTGATTGCGGTGCGGCTTTCCGCGCAATGTACGGACAGGGTGGTGAACAAAGTTACGGAAAAACTTTTTAAAAAATACAAGGCGCCGGGCGACTATGCGCGCGCGAATATCCGTGAGTTTGAGCGTGATATAAAGCAGACAGGTTTTTATCGCAACAAAGCAAAAAATATTTTAGCCGCGGCGAGAATGATCAAAGAGGAGTTCCACGGCATGGTGCCGCGGACCATGGAGGAGCTACTGCGACTGCCGGGAATCGCGCGCAAGAGCGCGAACGTCGTCCTTGCCGAGGGATACGGAGTGGTCGCTGGGATAACCGTCGACACGCACGTAATTCGCTTCACAAAGCGATATGATTTATCCGACCACAAAGCCGCACCGCGCATAGAAAAAGATCTGATGCTCCTTTTGCCAAAGAAAGAGTGGCGCGGGTTCGCCCATCGCGTCATATATTACGGTCGCTATTTGGCGCCGGCGCGCAGATACGACACGAACCTCGATCCGCTAGTTAAAATTTATCCGCTCGCGGCAAAAAAGTTCCGGGTGTAGTACTGTGCTTTTTGCTACAATATGGCGATGTACGATTTTAAACAACTCGAGCAGAAGATAAAGACGACAGGAGAGAGGTTGCAAAAAGATCTCTCTGGTGTGCGCACCTCGCATGCGGCCCCCGCTATACTCGACGGCGTGCTTGTCGAGAGCTACGGCACCCGCGTGCCTATACCGCAGGTAGCAAGTATTGTAGTCGAGGACGCGCGCACCTTGCGCATAACGCCGTGGGATTCATCTCTCGGCAAGGATATAGAGAAGGCCGTGACTCTTGCGAATCTGGGGCTTTCGGTCGGCATGGACGAGAGGGGCGTCAGAATATCTTTCCCGGAACTTACCTCCGAGCGCCGCGCGGGTTTGATAAAACTTGCCAGAGAAAGGTTGGAGGAGGCGCGCACTTCGCTTCGCTCGGCGCGGGACGAGGTCTGGAGCGATATCCAAAAAAAAGAGAAGGACGGGGTAATTCCCGAGGACGACAAGTTCCGCTTTAAAGACGAGATGGAAAAGCGGGTCAAGGCGGCGAACCAGCAGTTTGACGGAATGCTCGAGCGCAAGGAAAAAGAAATAAGCGCATGAGCCTGGCTATATTTTTAATCATTTTAGTTGTTTTGATCTGGGTGCACGAACTCGGGCATTTTTCCGTCGCGAAATTATTTAAAGTGCGCGTTGAGGAATTTTCCATCGGCTTTCCGCCGCGCATTTTCCGCGTCCGGCGGGGAGGAACGCAGTATTCACTGGGACTTTTGTTGGTCGGAGGGTACGTAAAGATTTTCGGCGAGGACCCTGGTGAGGGTCGCGGCGACTCGCGGAGTTTAAATAGCCGCTCAAGGTGGGTACAGGCCGCGGTTCTTGCGGCGGGCGTTGCTTTTAATCTTGTCTTTGCGTGGCTGTTACTCTCTGCTGGCTACATGACCGGGCTTCCCACGCCCAAGGAACATGCTGGATTCGGCGAAGTGAGTGACGTACGAACTACCGTGGCGGGCGTTTTGCCGGACTCCCCGGCCGAGCGCGCGGGGCTTTTGCCGGGCGATGTTGTTTCTGCCATAAAGACGGGTTCGACAGAGTTTTCGAAAGGCAATGCGGAAAGTGCGCGCGCATTCATTGCCGCGCATGCGGATGAAAGTATGATCGTTGCCGTCCTGCGCCCCTCGGCCACCGAAGGAGGCTTTGAGCAAAAAACATTTCTTGCAAAACCGGAGGAGGGAATGATAGAAGGTCGCAAGGCGCTTGGGGTGGAGCTTGGCGATTATGGAATACTGCGGTTGCCTCCACACCTTGCCTTCGCGCAGGGCGCGATATTGGCCGAGCGGATAACCGTCGAGAGCGCGCGCGGTCTGGGGCGTTTTTTGGGCGAGCTCCTGCGCGGAACGGCCGACTTTTCCGCCGTCGCCGGACCGGTGGGCATCGCGGGCGCCGGAGCGCAGGCGGTGCAAAGCGGGTTCGGAACCGCAATAATAATTACAGCGCTCATATCCATTAATCTCGCCATCATAAATGTTCTTCCGATACCCGGGCTCGACGGCGGACGTCTCCTTATTTTGGCGATAGAAGGAGCGGTTCGCCGCTCAATACCCGAGCGACTCGTCACCGCGCTTACGCTTTTCGGATTTGTCCTCCTTATCGCGCTCATGGTTGCGGTTACTGCAAGCGACATCGCACGGCTGATCGGGTAAATATAAAAAAGAAAAAAAACCACGCGGGAGCGCCGCGCGGCTTGAGAACTGAAATTTCTGAAATCGGCACCTTTATTTCGACTTGTCAATGAATGCTTTAGATTTACCGATTTTATCGGTACAATGTCTTCTAATGCGGCAATCACAGCTTTTTACCAAAACGCGGCGGGAGGCGCCCAAAGACGAGGTTTCGAGGAACGCGCAACTTTTGATACGCGCCGGATACATCCACAAAGAGATGGCGGGCGTGTACGACTTCTTGCCGCTCGGGCTCCGCACGCTGAACAAAGTGATACAAATAATCCGCGAAGAGATGAATGCCATAGGAGGCATCGAACTTAATCTATCAACATTGCAAAGTCCGGAGTTGTGGCAAAAGACCGACAGGTGGGACGAAAAAAAAGTCGATAGCTGGTTTAAGACCAGACTTCAAAGCGGCGGGGAGTTGGGGTTGGGTTTTACGCACGAGGAGCCGCTGACCGCGCTTATGCGCGAGCACATTACTTCGTGGCGCGATCTGCCCGTGTATGCGTATCAATTCCAAACCAAGTTCCGCAACGAAGTTCGCGCCAAGTCGGGTCTAATGCGCACGCGCGAGTTCTTGATGAAAGACCTGTACTCGTTTTGTAAGAACGAAGCGGAACATATCGCATGTTACGACAGAGTTTCCGATGCGTATGTTCGGATTTTTGAACGCGCGGGACTTGGCAATAAGACCTATAAAACTTTTGCGTCCGGGGGTTCTTTCAGTCAATTTAGTCATGAATTTCAAACCGTTTGCAAGTCAGGCGAAGATACAATTTACATAAGCAAAGAAAATAACATAGCGATAAACAAAGAAGTCTTTACCGAAGATGTAAAAAAGAAATTGAATCTGGGTGAAAATTTTATCGAAGAAAAAGCGATTGAGGTTGGAAATATATTTACGCTTGGAAATCGGTTTTCCGAACCGCTTGGTCTTGCTTATACGGACGAACAAGGAAATAATGTTCCGGTTTTTATGGGTTCATACGGCATCGGACCGGCGCGCCTGATGGCAACGGTCGCAGAAACATTTGCCGACGGGAAAGGGCTTGTTTGGCCCGAGGATGTGGCGCCTTTCCGCGTGCATCTCGTCGAGCTGTCCGGCGGAGAGGCAGAGATAAAAAAAGAGGCGGACGAGCTCTATCGCAATCTGACCGATGCCGGAGTTGAGGTGCTGTACGACGATCGCGACCTGCGCGCGGGGGAGAAGTTCGTGGACAGCGACCTCATAGGAATCCCTATGCGAATCATTGTCTCGCAGAAGTCGCTTGCGGAGGGCAACTTCGAGTGCATTGAGCGCGCAACCGGACACACGGCCTATAAAAGCCTGCCCGAGCTTATCGGACAGCTGACGGCCCGCCTATGAGGCGATGGTTCCAAAAGAGGATACTGCCGATTATCTCGAACGACATCGGCATAGACTTGGGTACGGCAAACACACTTGTTTACCTGCGCGGCAGGGGAATAGTCGTCAACGAGCCGTCGGTAGTGGCGGTAAACCAGAAGACAAACCAGGTAGTGGCCGTGGGAGAAAAGGCCAAACAAATGCTTGGCCGGACGCCGGGGCACTTAAGCGCGGTGCGGCCGCTTGTGGACGGGGTTGTTTCCGACTTCGAAGCCACGGAAGAGATGCTTGCATATCTCATAAACCGCGCTCAAGGTATATCCAAAAAAATACTGGGTCCGAGAGCCGTTGTCGGAGTGCCTTCCGGAATAACCAACGTCGAGATGCGCGCGGTGCGCGATGCGTCGCTCAACGCCGGCGCGCGCGAGGTGCACATTGTTGAAGAGCCGATTGCCGCCGCGCTTGGCATACGGCTTCCTCTGCGAGAGGCTGTCGGCTCGATGCTTGTTGACATAGGCGGCGGCACGACCGACATAGCGGTTTTGTCGCTAGGAGGCATTGTGCGCTCGAAAAATTTAAGGATAGCGGGCGACAAACTCAATCAGGACATCATTTCCTACATACGCTCGGAGTTTAAGATACTTGTGGGCGAAAAAACGGCCGAGGCGGTAAAAATGGCCATAGGTAGTGTATCGGAGGGCGCAGGCAGGCAAGAGGCGCTCGTGCGCGGGCGCGACCTCATTACCGGCCTTCCTCGCGAGGTGGTGCTAGCCGACGGGGACATTCGCGAAGCCATATCGCAATCAATAGACACGCTGGTCGAGTCGGTGCGGGAGGTCTTGGAAACCACACCTCCGGAAATACTCTCGGACATAATGCGCGGCGGCGTCGTTCTTGTTGGTGGCGGCGCAATGCTCCACGGGCTCGATACCTTGCTCGCTGGATGGCTTAAGGTGCCCGTCATCGTCGCCGACGATCCGCTTACTGCCGTCGCGCGCGGCACGGGCGTAATTTTGGAAAATTTGGACCTGCACAGCGATATGTTGATAGACCATGAGGACGATTTCGAATAAGCGTTTTTTGCGCATGGCGGCGGCGCTTTTTGTGGCTCTACTGCTTTTGGCCGCATCGCTTACGCGCACCTCGCTCGAGGGCGCGCTTGATTTTGTCGTCTATCCGGTGCTCGCTCTGCGCAATACACTGGGTTCGAGCGAGGCGGTTCTTCTGCGCGCCGAAGTAGCGTCGCTCGAGGCAAAAATAGCGGAAACGGCGAGGGGCGGGTGCTTGCCGCCGTTCTTATGCGTCCGCCTGCCATCCCGTATGACACTTTGCTTATAGACGCGGGCGTGAAGGATGGAATCGCCGAAGGCGATTTAGTATACGCCGGAGGCTCTCTGCTCATCGGCAAAATTTCCGCGGCAGGCGGCAGGGATGCGCGCGTTATGCTTTTTTCTGCGCCGGAAGGATCCCTCGAGTTGACGCTCATTCCGTCAGCCTCTCCTGCTTCCGGAATTCCGGTTTCCGTCACCGGAGAGGGCGGCGGCTCGTTCACTGCGGAGGTGCCAGCCGGTTCAATGGCCGCGGCGGGCGACTATCTGAAGCTTCCCGGCATTGATGATTCCGTAGTCGCGCGCGTAGCGCGCGTCGAGAGGCACGAGGACGGAACCGCGCGGCTCCATGCACATTTGCCGATTAATCCTTTCGAGCTCCGCTATGTCGAGGTATGGAAATAACTCAAAACATAAAACAAAAAACTAAAAATTTTCAGTTTTTGATTTTAAGCTGTTTGTTGATTCTTGCTGTTCTCGTACCGTGGTGGCCGCTTGCGGTAGCTGCCGTAGCCTTTGCTACGCTGTCGGGAAATTTTTTATTCGCGTTATTTTTTGCGCTTGCAGTGGACATTTTGTGGGGAGAGCCGACGAACGCACTGCGGTTTTTATATTTTCCTCTGGCTGTTTTTACGCTCCTTCTTGCGGTCTCTCGCGCGCTGGCATGGAAATACTTTTTTGACCGCCGCCTGCCGCGAAAGTTGTGATGTTGAGGAAGCGGACAAAGCGGTCGGAGATAGAGGCGGACGAGATACTCATTGACTCCGAGAATCTTCCCGATTTCGACCGCGACCGGTTCGAGGGGCGCATCGAGCAGCCGCTCCGCTTGCGGTCTTTCGCGGCGGCCGGAATTTTTTTGGCGGTAATTTTTGCAGCTTACCTTGTTCGCGCAGGCGACCTACAGATAATAAAAGGAGCACTTTACGCCAAGCAGGCGCAGGAGAACAAGCTAGAAGAGCAGACCATAATCGCAGAGCGCGGCGCAATATCAGATCGAACTGGACGTTCTCTAGTATGGAGTGAGCGTCCGGTTGTGCAGGCTGGCGCGAATGAAAACGACTTCGCACGGCGCGTCTATGCCCCGTATCGCGGCATCGCGCACGCGCTCGGCTATGCAAAGCCGCCCGCCAGGGACTCCGCCGGGTTTTATTACCGCGACACCTACCTTGGCGTAGACGGCGCGGAGCGCGCCTTTGACAGCGCGCTCGGCGGGGTAAATGGCAGAGTTCTTACAGAGTATGACGCGCGCGGCGAGATTGTCTCGCAGGCGCGGCGGCAGGAGCCGCGCGCGGGGGAGAAGGTTGTGCTCTCTCTCGACGCCGAGGTGACGCAAGTGCTCTATGACGCCATAGCCGCGCGCACGCAGGAGTCGCGCTTTGTCGGCGGTGCCGGGGTAATTATGGATGTACATACCGGCGAACTGCTTGCCATGACAAGCTACCCGGAATATTCGCCAGCGGCACTTACGGAAGGTGATTCGGAAAAAATCTCTGTCTATAACTCCGACTCGCGCCGCCCATTCCTCAACCGCGCAACTGACGGACTTTACGCGCCGGGTTCTATCGTGAAGCCAATAATAGCCGCCGCGGCGCTCGAGGAGGGAGTCATAGACGAATACAAGCAAATTTTAAGCACTGGCTCGATCTCCATACCCAATCCTTACAATCCAGAAACACCATCTGTCTTTCGCGACTGGCGCGCGCACGGCTACGTGGACATGCGCCATGCGATCGCGGTTTCCTCCGACGTGTATTTTTATGAGGTTGGAGGCGGGTACGGCGCGCAGAAAGGTGTCGGCATCGCAAACATAGACAAGTACCTGCAGATGTTCGGATTCGGGATGGACGCCGGGCTTGAGGGGTTTTCGCAGGCGCAAGGCAACATACCCACGCCGCAGTGGAAGGCGAAAACCTTTCCCGACGATCCGGTGTGGCGCATCGGCAACACTTACCATACGGCGATAGGGCAATACGGCATGCAGATAACTCCCCTGCAGGCCGCGAGGGCCGCCGCCGCGCTCGCGAGCGGCAAATTGGTTGTTCCGACTCTGCTTGCAAGCCGCAACGCCAATATTATTGGTGCGGTGGCAAGCACAACGGGAGAGAGCACTCCTTTGCCTTTGAGCGGGCACTCACTCGAGGTCGCGCGCGAGGGGATGCGGATGTCGGTGCGTGAGGGGATAGCGACGGCGGTCAATTTTGCCGACCTGCACGTCGCCGCCAAGACCGGCACAGCACAAGTGGGCTCGTCGAACCAGTACATGAATTCGTGGATGATAGGATTCTGGCCGTTTGAATATCCGCGCTTCGCTTATGCAGTGGTGCTGGAGCGCGCGCCCGCAGGGACGCTCGTCGGCGCGTCGGCGGCGATGAGCGGTTTCTTCAACTGGTTGCGCCAAAACAAACCGGAGTATTTGAATTAGCTCCGCAAAACAACCTTCTACGGGTACGCATATTCTCTGCGTAGTTTAACTATCCCCATTGACAAGAAGGAATGCTTAGATACACTGGTTTCTCACATGGCTGAAGAATTGATGTCGCAGGAAAAATTCGAGGAGCTTACAAAAGAGCTCAATGAGTTGCGCACCACACGCCGCCGCGAGGTGGCGCAACAGCTTGAATACGCTCGCTCACTCGGTGACCTGTCCGAGAACGCGGAGTATCAGGAGGCTCGCGAGATGCAGGCCGCGGTCGAGGAGCGCATCGGCAAACTCGAGAATATTTTAAAGAACGCGAAGATAGTCCGCGCTGGGAAGGGCGATACTGTGAGCATGGGCTCTTTGGTTATAGTCCAGCCCCTGCAGGGGCTAGAGCGGCACACATACACCATAGTCGGTGCCGAGGAGGCGGACATTTTGGCCGGCAAAGTCTCTTATCACTCGCCGCTCGGTGCCGCCCTGCTCGGAAAAAAGAAGGGGGACGAATTCTCCTTTCATACTCCCCGCGGCACGCAAAAATACAAAATCCTCAAAGTCGAGTGACACCAACAAAAATAAAGTACAATGGGTCAATGTTTTGGGCGGATAGGCTGGCAGGGGAGATAGAAAAGCGCTATGGGCGCGGGAAGCCTTTGATAATCCGCGACGAGAAGACGGTTTCGGGCCGCGTGCACATAGGCTCTATGCGCGGCGTGGCCATACACGGCACGGTGGCCGAGGCTCTGGCGCAGAAAGGCATAGAGAACCGATTCCTGTACGAATTCAACGACTTCGACCCGATGGACGACATCCCGGCATATCTCGATCGCGCTACGTTCGAGCTTCACTTCGGCAAACCCTTGCGTGATATACCGTCGCCCGACTTCTCTGCAAAAAATTTCGCCGAATATTTTGCAGGCGAATTTCGGAAAGTAATAGAGGATGCCGGATGGCATCCGGAATTCTATTACTCAAGCGAGCTGTATTTGAGCGGCAAAATGGACGGCGCAATCCGTGAGGCGCTCGAGCATGCACATGATATCCGCCGCATTTATAAAGAGGTTTCCGGATCGCAAAAGGGGGAAGACTGGCTTCCTCTCTCGGTCATTTGCGGGCAGTGCGGAAGCGTCTTTTCCACGCAGGCGCGCAACTTCGACGGCAAGGAAGTCGAGTACTCATGCAAATGCGGGTACGAGAGAAAAACTTCGCCTTTCGGCGGCAAGGCAAAGCTCCCGTGGAAGGTCGAATGGCCGGCGAAATGGAGTGTTCTTGGAGTTGCCGTGGAGGGCGCAGGCAAGGACCACTCAACCAAAGGCGGCGCTCGCGACGTTGCCGACCATATATCCCGCGAGGTGTTCAATTACGAACCGCCGTTCAATATTCCGTACGAGTTCTTTTTGGTCGGAGGCCGCAAAATGTCGGCGAGCAAGGGGCTGGGTAGCAGTGCGGTGGACATAGCAAACCTTATACCGCCGAAGATATTGCGCCTCGCGCTCCTCGGCAAAGAAATAAATCAACAGACCAACTTTGATCCCGAGGGTGATACGGTCCCAGTTTTATACGACCATTACGACAAACTTGCGGAAAATTACCGGAGTGGCGCAAATGACGACTACGCGCGCCTGTTCGAATTTTTAGGCAGGTCTGACTTGCCCGACTTTTTAATGCGTTTCTCGCAGGTAGTTTTTATCGTGCAGATGCCGCATATGGATTTGGGAGAAGAGGCGGAAAAAATAAAGGGAGGTGCGTTGAATGCGGAAGAAAAGAAAGAGTTAGAAGAGCGCGCGGCGTACGCCAAAAAGTGGCTAGCGGAGTACGCGCCGGAAAAGTTTGTGTTCAAACTGCAGGATACTCTGCCTCCTGCGGCAAAAAATTTAAGTCCGGAGCAAAAGCGCGCGCTCGCGCAGTTTGCCGATTTTATCAAGTCCTCGCCCGAGATGAAAAACGGCGAGGAATTGCATCAGAAGCTGCACGAGTTAAAAGAGTTCAAAGCGGTATATCTTGCGTTCCTCGGCAAAGAAAGCGGACCAAAAGCCGGATGGTTCCTCTCGGTACTCGATAGGGAATTCGTTCTGCGCCGGTTAAAAGAGGCAAGCGCTTAGACAAAATTAAAAAGCGCCCCCGGATGTTTCCGCGGGCGCCCTTTTCCTACTGTTCGATTGTGGCGATTCCATGGAGCGTCAAAAGAACCACAATCACCAGTGTCGCACCGAGCGCGCACACGAGTACCGTATGGTAATCGTGTGGGGGGAGATGATTAAGCTCCACCCAAAAACGCTTTAGATTGCCCGGAGCGATTTTAAGGAATTGCTTCAGAGTCATGGCCACACCTCATGATTTGGATTAGTGTCTGACCCTCCCTGTCTTTAACAATTATATATCGAAAATAGTTATTTGTCAAGCTCATAAAATATTCATGTGGCTGTGGATAAGAATAGGTATCTGGTGGGAGAAAGTGCAGTATAATCCCAACGGGTGGGACAAAGTGGAATACCTGCCGGACAAACATGCTCATTGGCGAATACAGACATACTCTGGACAGCAAAAAACGACTTTCTTTGCCGGCAAAATTCCGCAAGGAAGTCGGCAGAAAGGTGGTGATAACCCGCGGGCTCGACTCATGCCTGTTTATGTTTCCGCAGAAGGCATGGGAGAGGATCGCGGAGAAGGTCGCCAATTTGCCGGTGGGCGGCGCCGACACGCGCGGGATGAGCCGCTTCCTCTTGGCGGGTGCGGTCGAACAGCCGGTCGACGGCGCCGGGCGTATACTCGTGCCGGATTTCCTTAAAGAGTTCGCGCGTCTCAAGGGAAGCGTAGTGCTTTGCGGAGTCTCAGATAGGGTCGAGATCTGGGACGAAAAGACTTGGAAGGAGTACAAGAGTCGCATCGAGCGCGGCGCCGAGGGAATGGCGCAGACGCTTGGCGACCTTGGAATTCTTTAATTTATGGAAATGACGATGGCCCGCTCTTTTGTTTCTGTTCGTGCGCGGGGGCTTTCCGCTCGAGAGGAGGGAGCTCCTGTTCGCGGCCAGAAACAAGCGCACGTGCCGGTCATGATCAAGGAAGTTCTGAATGCGCTCGCTCCGGAAAAGGGCGAGACCGTTATCGACGCGACATACGGACAGGGCGGATATACGGCGGCGCTTAAAAAGTCGGGCGCGAGGGTCGTTTCTATAGACGCCGATCGCTCGGCCCGAGCGGATATCACGGCCAATTTCGCCGACCTCCAAAAAATCCTCAAAAAGCTCGGCATCGGCAAAATAAATAAGATAGTTTTTGATCTGGGGTGGAACCGCGGTCAGCTTATGGCGGGCCGAGGGTTTTCCTTTATGCGTGACGAGCCTCTGCTCATGAGCTACGGGCAGAAACCGCGCTCCGGATTTTTTGCCAAAGACATTTTGAATAGATGGAGCGAGAAAGCAATAGCGGACGCGCTTTACGGCTATGGGGAGGAGCGCTACGCGCGAATTATAGCAAGGGCCATCGCCGCGCGCCGCGCGCAAAAGCCTTTTGCTACGACATTCGATCTTGTGGGAGCAGTGCAGGGAGCCGTGCCGCCGCGTTATCGCCGCTCGCGCCTTAATCCCGCGACTAAAACCTTTCAGGCACTGCGCATAGCTGTCAACGATGAACCCCGGGTTTTGGAGCAGGGCCTGCGCGCGGCGTGGAAGAGCCTTGACTGCGGCGGGCGCATCGCGGTCATAACCTTCCACAGCATCGAGGACCGAGCGGTAAAAAATCTTTTCCGCGAGTTTTGCGGACATCGGATGTCCGCAAACACCTCGGCCCGTCTGCTGTACAAAAAGCCGCTCGCGCCATCCGCCCAAGAGGTCAAAGAAAATCCGTCCTCCCGCAGTGCGAAGCTCCGTGCCATAGAAAAAATATGCATACATTAGCAATTTATGATAGATACACCAGCAGGCTGATAGCGTATATCGGTGTAATATGCGCAATAATGGTGTTCCTTTACGGCGTACTGCTTTTACTTGCCGTATCGAACGCCGCACAGGCAAGCACGGCCGAAAGGCAGGTGTGGGCGCTCTCCGGGCAGGTTAGTGCACTCGAGGGCGAGCGCCTTGCCCTCCAAAAAACCCTTACGCCCCGACGCGGGACAGAACTCGGCCTCGTAGAGCCTTCGGCAACCACAGTCATATATGTATCACAGAGTGTTCTATCGCTCGGGCTCTGACCGCTTTGTCCTGCGGGTCAGGGCGCTGGCTCTCCTGCTGTGCATTGCCGCGCTGATAATGGCGGGCAGGCTGTATTATCTGCAGGTCATCCATGGCGAGGAGTACGCGCGGCGCGCGCAGGCGCAGGCCGTCGTAACCAAGGACCCTCTGCTCAACCGCGGGTCCATTTATTTTTCCGGAAAGGACGGCGAGCGAATTCTGGCGGCGACTCTTAGCCCGCCCGCGCAAGTACAGGACAATTCTACCAGCAGCGCGCCCGGCCAGCGTTATTATCCTGGAGGATGGCTGGCGGCGCACGTGCTCGGCTTCGTCGCGTACAACAACGACTCCGTGCAGAAGGGGCGCTACGGGCTCGAACGATATTACGAGCAGACTCTCTCGCGACCGGAGGGCGGCTTGTATGCGAATTTTTTCGTGGAGCTTTTCGGCGGAGTATCAAACGCCCTGCGCGGCGCTCCGCAAAAAGGAGATCTCATAACTACGATAGAGCCCGTGGTGCAGGCGGAGCTGGAGCGCACTTTGGAAGCATATGCCGAAAGCTGGCATCCAGCGCTTGCGGGCGGCATCGTCATGGATCCGAACACAGGCGAGATAATCGCTATGGCCGCTTTGCCGGCCTTCAGTCCGAATGAGTTTAACAAAGAGAAGGACGCGCGCGTTTTCGGCAACCCCATGGTCGAGAATGTTTACGAGATGGGCTCCATAATGAAACCTCTTACGATGGCCGCGGGTTTCGACGCCGGCGCAGTAAACGAGGACAGCACTTACAACGACACCGGCTCGGTAACCATGGATGGAAAGACATTCTCGAACTTCGACGGCAAGGCGCGCGGCACCGTACCCATGCAGGAGATCTTGAGCCAGTCTCTCAATGTGGGCGCGGCGCACGTGGCGGGCAAGCTTGGCGCTGAGAAAATGCGGGAATATTTTCTCGAGCGATACAAGCTTGGTCAGGAAACGGGTATAGACCTACCCGGCGAGGTGCGCGGGCTTACGGAAAATTTGCAAAGCCCGAGACAGGTCGAGTATGCCACGGCGTCATTCGGGCAGGGCATAGCGACTACGCCCATAGAGATGGCAAGAGCGTTTGCGACCTTGGCGAACGGCGGCAAGCTGGTCGTGCCGCACGTTGTCAAGGCGGTCGAGGAGGAAAGTGGCCTAGTACGCGAGCTTGGCTGGGGCGAGCCGGAGCGGGTGCTGAAGCAAGAGACGAGTGTCACAATAAGCCGCATGCTTACCAAGGTGGTTGACGGGCCGCTTGCGAACGGTGCCGTTAAACTGCGGCACTGGAGCGTTGCCGCCAAGACCGGTACCGCCCAGATGGCGAGCCCGGATGGCGGATATTATGAGGACCGCTATCTGCACAGCTTTTTCGGCTACTTCCCGAGCTTTGACGCTAGGTTCGTAGTTTTCCTCTTAGCGGCGGAGCCGCGTGGGGCGTCATTCAGCTCGCAAACCTGGGCACTGCCTTTCAAATCCCTGACCCAATTTTTGATAAACTATTATGACATACCCCCAGACCGCTGATGCGCACAATCTTCAAAAAAATAATCGTTTCGATCCTGACGGCGGAAGCTCGTGCGGTGCTTAAAAAATACCGCCCGAAGGTCGTCGTTGTCACCGGCAGCGTTGGAAAGACGTCTGCCAAAGACGCGATATACTCCGTACTCTCGCGCGGGCACCATGTGCGTAAGAGCGAAAAAAGTTTTAACAGCGAAGTCGGACTTCCTTTGACTATACTCGGTGTGCCGAACGCGTGGCAAAATCCGCTCGGCTGGCTGCGCAATATTATCGACGGCTTTTTTCTGCTTGCCTTCGATAGTCGCTATCCGGAGTGGATGGTGCTCGAGGCCGGCGCCGACCGCCCCGGTGACATCCGCTCTCTTGCGGGCTGGCTTTCCGTGGACATTGCCGTTATTACACGGCTTCCCGAAATACCGGTGCATGTAGAATATTTTGACTCGCCGGAGCAACTAATGGAGGAGAAGGCCTCTATAATAGATGCCGTTAAGCCGGGCGGTACGCTTATCTTATACGGCGACGATGAGCGCACGCGCGCGCTGGAGCATCGCCTCCCTGCGCCCGACGCAAAAATCCTGACATTCGGGTTTAAGGATGGGAACGACGTGCGTGGTGAAGATTTCGAAATTTTATTCGAAGAGTCTTCAGGGAGAGCAAACCTTCCGGTCGGTATGACGGGCAAAGTGCACATAGGCGGCGAATCCCTGCCGGTCGAGATAGTGGGTACGGTGGGCCTGCATGCGTCCCTTCCACTGCTTGCCGCAGCCGCCATTGGAAATGCTCTAGACAAAGATATGGAGACGATAGCCGAGGGACTAAAAAATTACGAGGCGCCGCCGGGGCGCATGCGACTCCTGCGCGGGGTCAAGGAAACGCTGATAATTGATGACACATATAATTCTTCGCCAGCCGCGGTTGTGGCGGCGCTCGATACGCTCGCACTTCTTAAAGGCCGGAAGATAGCCGTGCTCGGCGACATGCTTGAACTCGGACGCCACAGCGTCGAGGAGCATCGCAAAGTAGGCGCGCATGCCGCGAAGACCTGCGGCATTCTTGCGACGGTCGGATTCCGCGCCCGTGACATAGCACAGGGTGCGCTTGATGCCGGGCTCGGGGACGCGGACATCCTGCAATACGAGGATTCGCAAAAGGCGGGAGGTGAACTTCAAAATTTATTGCAGGCAGGGGACTGTGTCTTAGTCAAGGGATCGCAGTCCATGCGCATGGAGCGCGTTGTCGAGGAGATAATGGCCGACCCCTCCCGCGCCGGCGAGCTTCTGGTGCGTCAGGATGCGGAGTGGAAGAAAAGATAACTTTTTGATAATGTAATTCGGCGGCCCCGTCGTCTAGTGGTTAGGACGTCGCCCTCTCACGGCGAAAACAGGGATTCGACTTCCCTCGGGGTCACAATGCGGAAAATATTGGGTTCGGAATTTTTTGAGCGGCCGGCACTTGTTGCCGCACGTGATTTGCTGGGAAAATACTTGGTAAGAAGAATGAACGGGCGCGAGGAGGCGCTCATGATAACTGAAACCGAGGCCTATTTTGGTTTTGAGGATAAGGGCTCGCACGCCCATCGCGGACAGACGGCGCGCAATACCCCGATGTTTATGCGCGGAGGCATCATTTACGTTTATTTTACCTACGGCATGCACTGGATGCTGAACCTCGTATGCGGTAGGGAAGGGTTCCCAGCAGCAGTCTTGATACGTGGAGTAATAAGCAAAGCAGAAGTCCTCCGCGGAGGAGTAGGGGTCGTGTTCATCTCTCCGGAGCGGAGGACTTCTGCGGAGCTCAATGGTCCGGCAAAGCTCACCAAAGCGCTTGGCATAGACAAGAGTCTCAATGGCAAAGCACTAGGCAAGAAGACGGGTCTGTGGGTCGAAGACAGGGGAGTTAGAATATATCGGAAGGAGATAAAAAGAACTCCCCGGATCGGAATTCCGAACCGGGGAGTGTGGACCGGCAAACCTTGGCGTTTTGTCTATAGGTCAAACAAATAGGCTATCCACAATTTCCTTAACTACAGCGCCGTCGGCCTTTCCTTTAAGGTCTTTCATCAAGGCACTCATTAGCTTCCCCGAGCCGGTTTTATCGCTTATGCCAAGCTCGGCGGCTTTTGCTCGGGCAATTTTTTCTATCTCCTCGCGCGGCATTTGCGCGGGGAGTATGCGTTCGATTATTAAAAGCTCCTCCTTTTCCGACGCGGCGAGCTCGGGGCGGCCGCCCTTCTCGAACTGTTCTATGGAGTCTCTGCGCTGGCGCGCCGCTCGGGCGAGCACCGTCATCGTCTCCTCCTCGCTCAAGGCCCCCTCCGGCCCGCGGCCCTTGGATATGGCCTCGTTGGTAATTGCCGCAAGCAATCCGCGTATCACATTAAGCTTGACCGGCTCTTTCTTCTTCATCGCGTCCTTCATGGCTTCTTTCAATTCTTCTTTCGTCATGCAATGATATTAGCATGGATTGGTTCGTTATCCTGCTGATATTGCTCGTCCTTGGGAACATGGCGATGGTTTTTTTGCTTTGGCGTAAAAGCATCGCGTCCGCCTTGCCTCCGCCGCCCGACATGCAGGGTTTTATGCTCCTGCAGAATCAGTTCAAACAGCTCACCGACTCGGTTGACGCCAAGCTACTCGAAGTAGTGCGCGGCGTGTCCGAAACCAAGGAGTCCACGAAGCAAGTGCTCACTGTCGCCGAGCAGCTAAGCAACCTCGAAAGGGTATTGAAAAATCAAAAACAGCGCGGCAATCTTGGCGAGGCGTCGCTCGAGCTCATACTTTCCAACGTGCTTCCGGGGCAGTATGAGCCGCAATATATGTTTAAGGACGGGGAGAAAGTGGATTTTATTATACGAACGCCCGAAGGACTTGTGCCGGTCGATGCAAAATTTCCTCTGGAAAATTACTTGCGGCTGGTAGACGAGCTGGACGACCTGCGCAAAGAGCAATACCGCAAAGACTTTAAGAGCGACGTCAAAAAACGCATTGACGAGTGCTCCAAGTACATACGCCCCGAAGAGGGTACCCTGCCGTTCGCCTTCATGTTTATTCCTGCAGAGGGCATTTATTACGATCTTTTGAATAACGACGTGGGTATTGGAGTCAATGCGCGGGACCTTATCGACTATGCGTACCGCCAAAAGAGCGTCATAATCGCCTCGCCGACGACATTTCTCGCGTACCTAAAAACAATTTTATTCGGCAATCAGCGGATGAAGATACAAGAAGCGGCGAAGGACATAATGAAGAACGTCGCCCATCTCGCCAAGGACCTTGCTTCCTATCAGGATTCTCACAACGCGCTTGGTAAGTCACTTAGCGCCGCAGTTGGGCATTTCGAAAAGTCAGGCAAGGCGTTCCGCGCGATAGACAAGGATGTGGTAAGGATCACCGAGGAGTCCATGGACCTACGGCTTGAGACGGTTGAAAAGCCCTTGCTCGAGTCTAAAGAATAGGCTACAGTATCCCGCGTGAAGGAATTTGCGATAATAGAGACAGGAGGAAAACAATATATGGTGTCCGAAGGGGACACCATAAAAATTGAGAAGATTCGCCCCCGAGCAAGCTCGGGACACGCCTGTGGCGTGGGGGATTCGGTCGTTTTTGACAAGATTATCCTAACCGACAACGGCAAAGACACTTCCATAGGGCAACCCTATGTGGAAGGGGCGAAAGTCACGGGCGAGATAAAAAAGATCAGCCGCGCCAAGAAAGTCACCGTCATCAAATATAAGGCCAAGTCGAATTATTTTAAAAAGCGCGGTCACCGCCAGCCGTTTTTCGAGGTCACAATAACGAAATTGGCATAAAGATTTAATTTCGAGAGTCAAACGCACTCGCGATGGTATCAGGATCGGCATATTCAAGTTCCGAGCCCGTTGAGAGGCCGCGGCCGAGAGAAGAAATTTTGGGACCGGCGTTCTTCAATTTTTCCTGCAGAATGAGCCGCGTGTGATCGCCCTCGGCGGTCGCCGAAAGCCCCAAAATAATTTCCTGCAATTTCATAGAGGCGTCGCCTCTATGGTTTCTATGATTTGCTCGGACTAGGAGCTTCTCCAATCGTATAAATTTTTGCGGCTCTTCGCTGGCAAGAGGAATGGTGCCGCTCAATACAAAATAAAGCCCTCTGTATCCGCTTTTCTCCACGTTTTCGATATCTGCATCCTTTTCGACCACAAACAGCAGGGAAGCATCGCGGCGAGCGTCACCGCAAATATCGCAAAAATCTCTTTTTGCGTCTGATTTTACGAACCACCGAAAACATTTATTGCACTGCGCCGTTTCCGCGCTCAATTTTTTAATGGAGTCTGCGAGCGTGCTCCGGTAGCTTTGGTTCTGCCGGAGCAGGTACTGCACAAAGCGCCCGGCCTGCCGCGGCCCTATTCCCGGAAAACGCTCAAAAGCTTCAGCCAATCGGTCAATTGGGTTCATTTGCGACATCAAACGCGCTCAAGTCGGATTTTTCTAGCGACATAAAAGTAGTGCGCTTCTCGTCAAAGTAAAGCTCGATTTTGCCCACGGGGCCGTTGCGATGTTTTTCTATAAGTATCTCGGCTACATTGGGTCGGTCACTGTCTTCGTTGTATTTGTCATCGCGGTGGATGAACATCACCACGTCGGCGTCCTGCTCGATGGAGCCGCTGTCGCGCAGGTCGCTGAGGCGCGGCTTGCCGCGGCGCTGTTCTATAGCGCGCGAGAGCTGGGAGAGGGCGAGCACAGGCACATCGAGCTCGCGTGCGAGCGTCTTGAGGGCGCGGGATATCTCGGTAACCTGCTGTACAAGCGAGTCGCTCGCGCGCGCTCCGGTGGGAACCATCAGTTGAAGGTAGTCGACTATAAGCAGTCCAAGACCCTGCTCGCGCTTGAGCCGCCGCGCGACCGCGCGCATTTTAAGTATGTTGGAACCGGGTGCGTCGTCCACGAATATCGGCGCCTGCGAGAGCACGCCGTAGGCGTCGCGTATGCGCGACCAGTCCTCCTCGTCACGGATTGAGCCGGTGCGCAGATGCCACGAATTGACGCGCGCCTGCGCGGCGACCATGCGGTCTATTAACTGCTGTGAAGACATTTCAAGGGAGAAGATGCCTACGGTCGTGCCGTACTGCACCGCGGTCTGCCGCGCAATATCAAGCGCGAGCGCAGTCTTTCCCATTGATGGACGCGCGGCAAGGATAACGAGGTCCGATTTTTGCAGGCCGGCGAGCAGGGTGTCCAGATCCTTAAAGCCCGTACGCACGCCACGCATCTCCTCCTTGTTCTCCTGCAGGTGCTCGAGCCTCTCCCACGCCTCTTTAAGCGACTCCCGCAGTGGGGTAAATTTGGACAATGTCGGGGTTGAGGTCACCTCGTATACTCTCTTCTCGGCCTTATCGAGCGTCTCGTCCAGATCACCCGCCTCGTCGTACCCAAGCTCCGCAACATACTCTCCAGCGCCAATTAGCGAGCGGAGCATATGCTTTTTCTGCACCTGCCCCGCGTAAAAACGGGCATTGCTTGCCGCCGGCACGTCAGCGGCAAGCTCGGCAAGATACGCAACTCCGCCCACTTGTTCGAGCAGACCCTCATCGGCCAGCTTTACTCTCACACTCTCGACGTCCACCGGCTCGCTCTTGTTAAAGAGACCGAACATGGCGCGATAAATAAGGCGATGCTTCTCGGCATAAAAGGCGTCGGGCGAGATGCTGTCTACGCTCTCCGCCATGGCCTCTGCGCGTATCATAAGCGCTCCAAGGAATGCCCTTTCGGATTCAATAGTCTGCGGCGGCAAGCGCAGTCCGTCTCTTTTCCTTCCGGCCATATGAATATCGTACCCCGTTTGTTAAGAGGTCAAAACGGGGGATAAGTGGGATAATGGGTGGACAAGAAAACCTTTATTTTTTCGTGATTCTGGGGCCGCTCAATGTATCCTCGACGGCGTAGCCAAGCGTGGCCATTTGGCCGCGCAAGTCGTCCGCGTGCGCGAAGTCGCGCGATGCCCGCGCAACTTCGCGCTCTGCCACCAATTTCCGCACTTCCTCGGGCAGGTCCCCGCGCTCAACGACGCGCAATCTGGCAATCGGACGCGCATCCGCAAGACCAAGCCCCAATATTTTGTCGGCGCGCGCGAGCGAACTCTTTTTTATAGTGGGGGAAATATTCTCGTCTCGCGCAAGATCCCACACGCGCGCAAGCGCTCGCGGCATGTCGAGATCATCCGCCACGGCCGCGTAAAAATCATTTAAAAATTTTTCGTCCGGCGCGAAGCCCGACGGCGGAAGTTCCAAGAAAAGACGCTGGAGTCGGGCAAGCGCCGTGTCCGCGCCTTCTATCGCTCCCCATGTAAAATTAGTGGGACTTCTGTAGTGTCCGGTCAAAAACCAATAGCGCAATGAGCGAGGTGAGAGTCCGCGGTCAACCAGATTGTGCAGATACACCGTGTTTCCGATTGATTTGGAGATTTTCTTGCCCTCGACGGTTATATGCGCGTTGTGAATCCAGTACCTCACGAACTGCTTGCCGGTCGCGGCCTCTGCCTGCGCGATTTCGTTATTGTGATGAACTGGCGCAAGATCGATGCCCCCCATGTGAATGTCAATCTGTCGGCCAAGCAATTTAAATATCATTGCCACACACTCGGTATGCCACCCCGGGAAGCCCAGGCCCCACGGAGATTCCCATCCCAGCCTCCGGTCGAGCTTCCAGAGGGCAAAATCGTAAGGGTTGCGCTTTTCCGGATTTTCCTCCACGCGGGCTCCGGCTTGCTGGCCCATAAGGTTGATGCTACCGAGCTTTCCGTAGAGCGGAAATTTTGAGATGTCGAAATACACCCCATCACTTGTCTTGTATGCATAACCCTTTTGCTCGAGCGTCTTAACGAGCGCGATTTGCTCCGGTATATAGTCGCTTGCGCGCGGATACTGTACTTTTTTAGGGTCGATGCCAAGATGCGGTAAATCTTCAAAAAACAGCTCCGCGTACTTCTCCGCGAGCGCGCGCATATTTTTTAGGTTAAGTTCGAGGCCCTCACGTCGCAACCCTTTAGTCATTTTGTCTTCTGTGTCCTCGTCCTCGGAAATATGCCCGAAATCGGTGATATTGTTTACTTCTAACACGCTGTAACCCCACACTTCGAGTATTCTGCGCAAAATATTTGCGACCACGGACGGAAAAAAATTTCCAATGTGTTGTCGGTCATACGCGGTGGGTCCGCAGTTGTACATCCGCACGGTGGAGTTAAACGACTCAAAAACCTCCAGCTTTCCCGAAAGTGTGTTGTGGAACTTTAGCTGGGGTAGAGCGCGGTTCGGCTTTGGTTTGAAAAATGAAAGAAGGTTCACAGCCATTTTTTATATTTAAAGAAAAGGAAGAAGCACAGCATCAAAGAGAGCATGAAGCCGACAATTATCCAAAAATCATAGCGCATGCCGACAATGGGCGTATGCTCCGCTCCTATAGCAAAAAGGCTTGAGATCAGCGTAAGAGGGAAAGTGGTGAACGCCATTATGGTGAGATTCTTCATAATGTCGTTTTGCTTGAGCTCAAGGAGGGAGTTGTTGGTCTCCTGCAGTTCCGAGAGCCATTCGCGCAGGTGCTCAAGCGTGCGGCGGGCACGCCCCTCTTCACCCAGGGCCGAGCGCACATGGTATGCAAAGCCCGCGCCGAACAGCTTCTCGCCTGCGGGCTCAAGCGATTCCAACATCTCGCGGTGCGGGGCGAGCGCACGGCGGAAGTCGTGCAATATGCGCCCGAGCCTCGAAATGTGCGCCACCATCTCGCGCTCCCTGCCGGCGAATATTTGATCTTCCGCCTCGTCCAGCCGCCTGTAAAGTGCGTCGCACTCGTGCGTGAGCGAGCGGTAAAGGCTACGCGCCATCGCGGTAAAAAGATGCCCGCCGTGCATGGCCGACGAGTCCGAGAGCACCGCCCCGACCTCAAATGTCTTGGCGAAGAAGTGCAATGGATCAATGTTCTCGTACCGCACTGTTATAAGAAATTTCCTACCGATTATAAAGTCTATTTCTTGCTCGGGGCGCTGATGGAACGCTCGCAATGCGGGGAAGTGGAGCACAAGGTAAAGACAGCCGGTAAAGAGCTCAACCTTTGGTTTGGGAGACGGGGAGGTGATTTCCCACTCTAGCGCGCCGTCGAGACAAAACTCACTAATAAGGTTTTTTACTTCGTGCGGCGAGGGTGCCACCGCATCCACCCACGTCAAACCGCCCTGCGTATAGCGCGTCAGCATGGATAAATTATACAACCAAAAATCAGGCGGTGTGCTATAATCTCGCGATGCGGAAAACTCGGCTGACGGCGGCGATAATTTTGCTTGCGCTCGCATTCTCGTTTGGCACTGGCCTTTATGCGGGCGTCTCCGAGCGCGGCAACAGTCTTGTCGGCGCGGCGACCGTCACTATAACCAACATCACGAGCGGTACACAGGCTCCAGTGGGGGTAGACGCCGAGGAGTTTTGGCGCGCATGGGGACTCCTCGACCAGAACTTCGTCAAATCAAGCGCGTCCAGCACTGTGCCTTCCGCGCAGGAGAGGTTGTGGGGCGCAATAAAAGGCCTTACGGAAAGCTACGAGGATCCCTATACTGTATTTTTGCCGCCTCAGGAAGCAAAAGAATTTCAGGAGGCTGTTAGCGGCTCCTTCTCCGGCATCGGCATGGAGCTTGGGAGCAAGGAAGGAGTACTTACCGTTGTCGCGCCCCTGAAGGGAACGCCCGCGGAGCGTGCGGGTGTGCAGAGCGGGGATATTATTGCCGCTATAGACGGTATTCCCTCACGCGCGATGAAGGTAGATGAGGCAGTGCGACTTATACGCGGCGAGCGCGGCACTGCGGTAGACCTGACGCTTGAGCGCGACGGCAAAATGATAGAGTTTTCGATAATCCGCGACATCATAGTAGTGCCCATACTCAATTCGTACCGCAAGGGTGATGTCTTTGTTATCGAGCTTTACAGCTTTACAGAAACTTCGCCCGCGCTCTTCCAGCAGGCCCTGCGCGAGTTCTTTGCGAGCGGATCTACTAAGATGGTGCTCGACATGCGCGACAACCCCGGCGGGTATCTTGAGGCGGCGGTGGACATGGCAAGCTATTTTTTGCCGGTCGGCGAGCCGGTAGTTACCGAGGATTTTGCGGGTCTGTCCGCGCAGGCGGGCAAGCAGCCAAATGTCGTGCACCGCAGCGTCGGCTACAACGTTTTTGCAAATAAAAAATTGTCGATGGCCATTCTTGTAGACGAGGGGAGCGCATCGGCCTCCGAGATATTAGCCGGTGCCCTACAACAGCACGGCAAGGCTGTCTTGATAGGCGAGCGCACTTTCGGCAAGGGGTCGGTCCAGCAGCTCTTCGACCTTGGAGGCGGCGCCCAGCTGAAGATAACTATGGCAAAATGGCTTACTCCGAACGGTTCGTCAATTTCCGACGGAGGTCTTAAACCCGACATCGATGTAAAACGTACTCCGGAGGATACTGCGGCCGGCCGCGATCCGCAGTTTGACCATGCCCTAACCTGGCTGGCGAGCCAATAAAGAGATGAGAATAATTTTATTAAAAGACGTTCGGAGCGTCGGACAACATAACGATGTAAAAGAGGTGGCCGACGGCTACGCGCGGAATTTCTTGTTCCCAAAAAAGTTGGCCGAGCCCGCGACTCTCGAAAGGCTCGCCGAGCTTGAGCAAAAGCGCGCGCGGCGCGAGTTGCAGGCAAAAGCGGACGAAGAACAGCTCGACGGGAAAGTAAATTCCCTGCGCGGCAAAACCGTCGCTATAGCCGCGCGTGCAACGGAAAAGGGAGGATTGTTTAAGGCGGTCTCCGCCGGAGACATCGCCGCCGCCATACGCGCGGAGCATTCTCTCGAGATGCCGGAGTCGGCGATTCATTTAAACGAGCCTCTTAAGACGCTGGGGGAGCATATAATAGAGCTTAGCGGCAAGGCCATGAAAGCGGAATTCGGCGTCATCATCACTTCAGCCGCTTGAATTTAAAATGTATCGCATGAAAAATGCGGTATTAGCGGCGACAGTGGTTGTTATGTTATTGGCGTTGCCCATGGCGGCAGGGGCTTCCGGCGGCTATTCCCCCGGAGGGTACTCTTCCGGTTATTATTGTCCGCCTAACGCCTCGTATCCGTGCCAAGGGCAGAGCTACTCTTATCCTTCAAATCAGTCGTCTTACTCATACCCCTCGTACCCTTCGCAATCTTATTGCTATAGTTATAACTGCGGCTCGTATTATCCACAGCATTCTTACTACTCTAATTACTATTATCCAAGCTACACATATTATCCATACTATTACCCGTATTACTATTATTATCCGGGATATTATTCCTCGAACCTGAATCAAAACGTAAACGTGAACGTAAATTCTGGAATTTACGGATGGGGAGGGTGGTGATAGCGGCGGTTTTCCACGAAGCTTACCTAGTGGAAGTTACAAAACTTCGGCGATAGATTTGACGGTTTTTTGGCCGTTGAATTTTATTTTGCGCGCGGAGCGAAAGGCAACCCTGCCGTCTTTAAGAGCGAAAATCGTGTGGTCTTTGCCAAGCCCCACGTTTTTGCCCGGGAGTATTTTTGTTCCGCGCTGGCGCACGATAATGGCGCCGCGCTTGGCCGTCTCTCCGGCAAAGAGTTTTACTCCGAGATATTTTGGATTTGAATCGGTAAGGTTTTTGGCGGAACCGCCAGCTTTTTTATGTGCCATATGCTACAGTTCAGGCATGATACCAGAAGGCTGGCGGTTCCGCAAACTCGAGCCTTTTATCCTGCCGGCCATTGTGGTTCTGGTAGGATTTTCCGCCTTCGGGCTAGGCAGGCTCTCCGCTTTGGACCAATTTTCACTGCAAAAGGCGGCGGCAAATTATGAAAAAAATTTTGTTGCTTCGGTTAACGGCGCAAAGTATTATGTACTTTCCTGCACCGGTGCCGAGCAGATAAAGGAGGAAAACCGCATATGGTTCGCTACCGAAGCGCAGGCTCGTGAAGCCGGATATGAACGAGTCGCAAATTGTTGACAATGAAATATCAGGCCAAAAGAGTAATAGTTCTCGCTCTGGGGCTCGTTTTTATAGTGCTTGGAGTCATAGGGCTAGCGCTCCCGTTCCTTCAGGGATTTCTTTTTCTTGCTATAGGAATTTTGCTCATTTCCCTATATTCGCCCGCAACGAGAGCTTGGCTCGACAAGCACACGGTTAAGTATCCCAAAATGCATAAAGTGGTACTTAAAGTAGAGGATTTTGCGAGGCGGGCGCTCGATAAAATATGATAGCGGTAGACGTAGAAACGTTCGGGATTGAGCCTCACAAGCATTCTATTTTTAGCGTTGGGGCAATAGATTTTTCTAATCCATTCCGACAATTTTACGAAGAGTGTCGAGCTATGGACGGCCTGCATGTCGAACAGGCATCGCTTGATTTTTTGGGTTTAACGCAAGAGATCGCAACTGATCCGGACAAACAAACCGAGTCGGAATTGGTCCAAAAATTTATTGTCTGGACCGAGGAAGTGGATGATAAGACTTTTGCCGGGCAAAACGTATCATTTGATCGCGATTTTCTAAAATATGCCGCGGAGCGCTCGGGACATGTCAATTGGCCATTTGCGCACCGCACCATAGACTCCCACACGCTCTGCTTTATGCACATGGTAAAGAGGGGACTCACTCCCCCAATCGACCCTATAAAAAAGCATTCAGCTCTCAATCTAGACGCCGTGCTTAACTACTGCGGCATCCCCGAGGAGCCCGTGCCCCATAACGCGCTTACGGGCGCCAAAAGCCACGCCGAAGTAATCTCCCGACTGCTGTATGACAAAAAACTCCTGCCCGAATTTGAGCGATACGATATTCCGTGGCAAAGTTAAAACAACTCTCCTACGCGAACTACTACAATGGGCTGTGCCCGTCGTAGCTCGCTTCGGCGAGCGAAGACGGGCCGTAGTATACCGGCAGTACGCGTCCATGGGGTGGATGTAGACCGGGTTCGATTCCCGGCGGCCCGACAAAATATGTATAACCCGATTAAGCCGTACAAATACAAAATTTTGCGAGCTATAGAGCGTACTTGGAAAACTCCGCATATTGAGGTTCATCGTGGCGTATATCCGACCTTCAAAAAGAAATTTCGATATCCCGAGGTCGATCATACTGACGGCATCGGGACCAAAGGTTTTTACCACTGGCGGGCTGGAACCTTTAAAAGTGCTGTACTGGATGCACTGGCGATGAATTTAAACGATTTGGCTCTGGTACGAGCCACTCCTTACAAACTTTCAAACCACATCACCGTACCGGTAGAAGACGAGAGGATTTTTAAAATAATCCAGGCTGTCGTGGCCGAATGTCGCAATCGTAAGATCGCTGTCGTTGGCGGGGAAAATTCATTCCATAACAACCTTGAAGGGCTCGATATCAGCATGACCGTATCGGGTTTCGTCAAAAAGCCGCAACCTAATGAGTTTAAAGACGGCGATGTTCTTGTTGGCCTTAAAAGTTCAGGACTGCATTCAAACGGCATGACTACCGTGCGCCGTATATTTGGAAAAGCACGGCGTCCGGAATTTACCGTACCTACGAAAATTTATCTGGATAATCTTTTGAAATTTATGGAAAAACATACAGTCCACGGAATGATGCACATCACCGGCGGAGCCTTCGCAAAGCTAAAAGATATTCTTGGATCAAACAATGCCATAATACGACCACAGCGAAAACTTATGCCTCAGAAAATATTTTTCGACCTTTATAAACGCGGCATTTCCAGCAGGGAAATGTATACTACTTTTAACTGCGGCATCGGGTTCGTACTGTCGGTTCCCCAAAACGAGGGAAAAGCCGCTTTACAAGAATTGCCAGGAGCCGCAATCGTCGGGGAAGTCGTACATGGGCACGGGAGAGTCAAAATCATGTCCGCATTTGATGGAAAAGTGCTTATGCTCTAAAAATACGTTGTCAAGCAAGCTTGACTTGGCGAAGGGAGAAGCTTTTTATTTTGTCAAGTTGTTAGCTTGACTCTATTGACAAATAATGATAGTATGTTTCTACCTCCGGCAGTCGAGTCGGGGCTTATTTTTTGGGCACAGGCCTGAAAAAAACTTCATTTAGTCAAAACAATGCCCTTATACCAATGTATTTCGCTCTTGGCGTCGCTTTGGCGCTTTCTGCGGTAATTCCCGCGACCCGCGCCGGCTCGGCACCTGTCGCTCGGTCGCTCATGCCCGCGGCACAAACAATCGAGGAATATGTTCGCGGGTACTTTGCCGATGCGCCGATAATGATAGATGTTGCAAGGTGCGAGTCGCGTTTCCGTCAGTTCGACAAAGACGGCTCTGTTCATCGCGGCGAGATCAATCCAAAGGATGTCGGTGTGATGCAGGTCAACGAGTTCTATCATAGCAAGACTGCCGATAAGCTCGATCTTGACCTTTATACGATAGAAGGAAATTTATCCTACGCGAAATATCTCTTCGAAAAGGAAGGGACGACCCCGTGGCTCTCCTCGAGCCCGTGCTGGGGAAAAGAAAATCAAATAGCGCGCAAGTAAGAACAAAGCCGCTGGTTCATGGCCAGCGGCTTTGTTTTATGGAAAAGTAAATAGCTTATGCGACGCAAAAGAAACATTGTGCGACCCTTTATAATTCCCGCAAGATGATAAAATACGAAAATGAATTATTCCGCGCAAATACGCGCCCTACTCTCCCCCGCGGAGCATAGGGTCTTTGAAAAACTTTCGACTCCGCAGAAAATCCAAGATTATTTGGAGTCACTCCCCCAAAATTTTCCGCGGGGCAGGGAGGGGATGCTCTCGCCGCGCGGTGTGCTAAAGGCTGGAAAGGCACATTGTATGGAAGGGGCGGTTTTTGCCGCCGCTTCCCTATCCTTCCATGGGAATCTCCCGCTCCTGCTCGATATACAATCCGCAGATATTGACCTTGACCATGTTGTGGCGCCCTTTAAGAAGGGCGGTCTATGGGGCGCTATAAGCAAGACAAATCATCCGGTCCTGCGGTACAGGGACCCCGTGTACAAAAATGTGCGCGAGCTAACAATGTCGTATTTCCACGAATATTTTTGGCCAGACAAGGACAAATATTATCGCCAAAAAACAATGCTCGCGCACTCGCGGCCTTTCGACCTGCGGCACTTAAAGCCGGAGCGGTGGGTAACGGCAGAAAAAATAGACTGGCTCGCCGAGGAATTAGACAGGTCGCCCCACTCACCCATTGCCCCCAGACTCGTGTTAAAAGATCTGCGTCTCGTCAATCCTGTCGAAGTAAAGGCTTGGCGCTTGACGGAGTGGACCGAAAACGGCAAGAAAAACAGAGTTTAATGTTTAACTCCTATCCCCTCGCGGAACAGGTAAAGGACGACAAGGATAAAAAACAGAGACATGCCCAGCAATACCGCAAAACAAATCCACAGCGAGATGTCGGTAATGCCGAGGAATCCGTAGCGAAAGGCGTTGACCATGTAGAGAATCGGGTTCGCAAGCGAAACATTCTGCCAGAATTGGGGGAACTGCTCTATCGAATAAAATATTCCGCCCAGGTAGGTCAGCGGAGTAAGCACAAAAGTCGGCACGATGGATATTCCGTCGAATCCTTTGGCAAAGACGCCGTTTATAAGCCCCGCAAGCGAAAAAAGTATCGCAGTAAGCAAGATAACTGCAAGCAAGACTGCAATGTTGAAAATAGCCAAATGCGTAAAGAAGAGCGATACTACAAGCACCAGAGCGCCGACCATAAGCCCGCGCATCACTCCCCCGCTTACAAAACCTGCGACAACAACCCAGTCTGGAGTGGGCGACACCAGAATTTCCTCTATATTGCGGACAAACTTCGCAAAATAAAAAGTCGAAACCGTATTCGTATAGGCGCTGGTGATGACAGACATCATTATAAGCCCGGGCACGATAAACTGCATGTACGAATAACCGTCGATTGGTGCTAGTTGCGAGCCGATAAAACCGCCAAAGACGATAAAGTATAGAGACGAAGTAATGACCGGCGGCAGGAGCGTCTGCGACCAGATGCGCATAATGCGCACGAACTCTTTGCGCATAATTGTCGAGTATGATATCCAGATTTGGTAAGGTGTCATATATTCTCCGCTTTTATTAGGTCTAGGTATATCTGCTCGAGATTTTTTTCGCCGTAGCGCGCGAGCAGCTGCTTTGTGGGCTCGTTTACGAGAATAGTTCCTTTGTTGATTATCGCGACATTGCGCGAGAGCTGTTCGGCCTCCTCCAAATAGTGCGTGGTAAGTATTATGGTCGTGCCTTCCGCATTGATGCGGCGCAAAAAATTCCACATCGAGTGCCTCATTTCGACGTCCACTCCGGCCGTCGGCTCGTCGAGTATGAGCAATTTTGGATGGTGTATAAGAGCGCGCGCGATCATAAGGCGGCGCTTCATGCCTCCCGATAGATTTTGCGAAGTTTCGCCTTTTTTCTCCCAAAGTCCAAGGTCTTTTAAAATAGGCTCGGCGTCTTTTTTTGCCTGAACAAGCGGGATGCCATAATATCCCGCCTGTGTCGTAATAATGTCCTCAACTTTTTCAAAAATATTGAAGTTGAATTCCTGCGGCACGAGGCCGATACAGGTCTTGGCCAGCGAGCGGTTCTTGTCGATATCCATGTCGAACACCGATACTTCCCCACTTGTTTTGTTTATAAGACTGGTAACGATTCCAATAAGCGTAGTCTTTCCGGCGCCGTTCGGTCCTAGAAGCGCAAAAAAATCCCCCTCTTCCACTTCCAACGTAACCCCCCTAAGCGCCTCTGCGCCTCCTTGATAAACTTTGCGCAAATTTTTGACCGATACCGCAGGCATGAAACGCCCATTATAGCAAACTACCTGTTTATTTTCTGTATAGTCCGGAGTGAGTGCCGATGGATATAAAACGTACAAAGCCGGTTCTCTCCTCGTAAAAAATTGCGCGATAATTGCCTGTTATGTTAATGCTTTGACAACTGGCATAATCGCCTTTGAGAGGGTGGTTACCAAGCAACGGATGGAATGGATTTGAAATAAAAAGCCCGAAACGCTCGTTGAATTTTTTTTGAATCGGGTGCGGCAGTTTTTTGTACTGTTTTTTAAACACTGTCGAGAATAATACAAGCATGAATTACTTGGAATGAAGCCACTTGACAGCGTCTTTGGCATTTTCAAACAGTGGAGAAAATTTGCCATGCTTGTTTTCTCGTATATCTTGAATCGCTTCGTCCAGAATTTTCTTGGTTTTTGAATTTGGAACAAGCGGCGCGGCAATTACGATGCGTTGTTCATCCGCGAAACGGCGCAATTGAGAGTTTACCACCAAAGAAAGAGGCACGCCAAGCTTGCGTGCGACGTTCCGCGCCCTGTCCCGTACATTTTTGTCTACTTTTATACTGATAACGGTTTTCATACTACCAAAGTATATACAATGGTAGACCGCTGTCAATCCCGTCGTTTTTTATAGTGTGGGAAGATACGAAAGCGGGTTTAAGTACGCGGTCTGGTCGGCCACGGGCATTGTGTAAGTTCTGCCCCTGCATGACTGTGACGGAAAGGAGGTAATTTTGGCTCCGCCGGTTGCATAAACGCCAAAATGCAGGTGCGGACCTGTTGCATAGCCAGTCGAGCCGGAAAATCCTATAGTCTGCGCCGCGCCGACCGCCTGCCCTTGCGAGACAGAAATTTGAGAGAGGTGCGCGTAGAGTGTTGAGAGCCCGTTATCATGCTCGACGAATACCCATTTACCGTACGAGGCATTAGGACAGGTGAGGTCGGTGTTTCCCGTACCCGCGACCACTCCCCCGCGCGCGGAGAATATAGGCGTTCCGGGCGCAGCGCGCAAGTCTATCGCATTGTGCCCGCGGTTGCCGTAGATCTGTGGATTTGCGGTCGCGAATGGTGTGTTACCGAAATACTGCGTTATATGAGGCGCCGCGACCGGCCACTGTAGAACGCCCGGTCGCGGCGTGGGGATACTTCCTGCCGGAACAGAGAGCCCGAGCTGCTCTTCAAAGGCGCGCAACTGCCGCTCGAACCGCTCTTCCTCCTCTCTCTTTTGAGTGATAAGCGCCTGGTAATTGCTTTCTTTGTTTTTAGTTTCCGCAAGTAATTTATTTTGCTCCGCGCGAGCCAAAGTGAGACCCTGCTTTTCCTGCGAGAGTTTGCTCTGCAGATTAGCAAGCTCGCGGCGTTTGTTTTCGGCGTTTGTCTTTGTATCCTGAAGATTCGTCTTGAGCGCGGAGAGGTCCTCGATGCGATTTTGCAGCTGCGAGCGCATTGAGGAGAGAGTGGCTGCCTGGTCAAAAAGTGCGGAGAGCGAAACTCCTTCGAGCAGAAGCCCGGCCAGTGGCTCGCGGTCCAATTTGTCCAGCTCGCGCAGGGACTCCGCGACACCGCCCTGCGACTGTATGATATCAGCGCCGGTTTCCGTGATGTCGCCCGCAAGAGCGCGTATCTCGCGGTCCTTTTGCGCTATCTGCGCGTTGGTAAGCGCGATGCTTTTGGTCAGCTTTTGTACCTGCAGGTCGATCCCTTTTATGGCGCTTTGTAGAGTTTGTTTCTGCTCGCCTACGGCATTTAAGTCGCGCTGTAGCACCGCTATCTCCTGCCGAAGGCGCTCTATCTCGGCGTTGCTTTTTTCTATGCTTTGCTGGATCTCTTCCGGTGTTTGGGCAATGGCCCAAACGGGCAAGAGCAGAAACAGTGCAAGCAGAAGAAATCGCGCCATTTATTACATTTTATAGCGCCTCTGCGGCGCTAGCAATGCGCTTAAGCGTCTCTTTCTTGCCAAGCATAGATGCAATGGTAAATGGGTCCGGAGATTTTTCCCTGCCGGAGAGTGCGACGCGCATAGGCCAAAGCACCTCTCCCCTGCCGTGCTCTGTCGCGTAAGGAAAAATCACATTTTTGATTTTTTCCGGAGTGAAATCCTCATCGTTAACATCTTCTAAAAGCTTCGTCGCGGCCTGCAAGTGTCTCGACGCGGTTTGCTTTTCTATTTTTCCGTTCTGCAGGAGCATGTTGGTGCCGACGGAAACTCTGGCCAAAAAATCGTATTCGCGCAAAAGTTCCTTAGCCTCCGACAGCGTTTGCGCGCGCTCTTTTATGAGCGGCACAAGCCGGCGGTCGAACTCGTCCTTTGCCTCGCCCGTAGAGCCATAGCCGAGGGCATACTCCGCGAGCCGTTTTGAAAACTCCTCGTCCGAAAGTTTTTTTATATGCTGTGCGTTAAACCAGAGAAGTTTCGCCTCGTCAAACATCGCTGGGCTTTTTTGAACCCTCTCGAGCGTAAACTTCCGCGCCATTTCCTTCTTGGAATAGATTTCCCGCTCTCCCTCGGGATGCCACCCCAGAAATGCATCGTAATTTAGTATAGCCTCCGGCAAGAACCCCAAATCGCGATATTCGCTAAGCGCCTTGGCTCCCTTGCGCTTGGAGAGCTTGCTGCGGTCGCTCGATACGATGAGCGGCAGATGCGCATACTCCGGATGCGGAATGCCGAGAGCCTCCCTTATGAGCATTTGGCGCGGCGTATTTGAGATATGGTCCGCTCCGCGTATGACGTGCGTTACACCCTCGTCAGCGTCGTCCACCACGACTGCAAAATGGAACACGGGCTCGATAAAGCTTTTTGCAATAACAAAATCCTTGAGCTCCGTTGTGTCGAATGTTATCTTGCCGTGTACGGTGTCGGTAAAAGTTATTTCTTTGTTTGGATTTTTGAATCGTATCACTTCGACTCGCCCATTCCCGTCTTCTTCTTTGGATATGTAGGCTTTTCCTTCCGCGATAAGTTTACGCAACAGCTCCTCGTGTCGCGCGGCATTGTCGCTTTGGCGGTAGAAATTGTCGTACTCGAGCCCGAGCCACTTTAGCGAGTCGATAATATTGTCCTCGTACTCTTTTTTGGAGCGTTCTTTATCCGTGTCCTCGATGCGTAAGATAAATTGCCCTCCGTTGTGCCGCGCAAATAGATAAGCGAATATCCCTGCCCGCACACCGCCAATGTTCAAATTCCCAGTCGGGCTCGGCGCAAACCGCGTTACTACTTTTTCGTACATTTCTGAAGTCTACCAAATTTACCGCTCGTGGGAGAGGGTGATGTCGAGGAGGACACCGGCTATGAGAGCGGCGGAGTCCGCGCGCGAGAATGAGCGCGCGGCCGCGCCCATTTTATGCGAGAGCTCGTTGTCGCTTAGTATCCGTCCTATCTCGGAGACGAGGAGGCCGGGAGTCATATTATTCTGCTCTATAACTACGCACGCGCCCGCGCGCGCATAGGCAAATGCATTTTTGGTCTGATGGTCTTCTGCCGAATTTGGCAGTGGAATGACTATCGAGGGCAGCCCCCACGCCGCTATCTCGAATATTGTCGAGCCCGCGCGCGAGATAACGAGGCTTGCCGCGCCCGCGCTCATACGCACGGCAAGGTCGTTAAGATATCCGAAAGGCTTATAGCGCTCCAAAAGGTCGGGATCCCCAAGCACCACTTTTGCGCGAGCGCGCATGTCGGCTATGTTCTGCTCGCCGCACTGATGCACTACCTGATATTTTTTTAGCAATTCCGGCAGTGCCGCAAGCACCGCTTCGTTTATAGCCTGCGCGCCCAAGGAGCCTCCAGTCACCAAGATTACCGGCAAATCGCGGCGCAGTTTAAGGAATTCGAACATTCCCTCGCGCGCGGGAAGGAGCGCCGCTTTACGTATAGGGTTTCCGGTGTGCGCGACCTTTTCTTGCGGGAAGAATTTCGCCGCCTCGACGAAAGAGACCGCTATTTTTTGCGCGAATTTTCCCGCCCACTTGTTTACACGCCCCGGCTCGGCATCACTCTCATGTATGACGATGGGTATTCTGAAAAGCCGCGCCGCAAGCAGGGTCGGGAAGCTAGCGTACCCTCCCTTGCCGAATACGACATCTGGATAAAGAAAAAAAATTCGCAGTATGGCGCGGAATATCCCCCATCCGGTTTTGAAGTAATCGAAAAAGTTGAGGATGGAAAAGTATCTGCGCATCTTACCGGCCGCGGTCGGGATGAATTTTATGTCGTTCGCAAGAAGCATCTCACGATCGTACGGGTCCGGCGCGGCGTAGTACAATTGCGGCTCAAGCAGTTTGCGTTCGCGCACAGAGTCGTTTACTGCCTCCGCAACCGCGATTATCGGGTAAAAGTGCCCTCCGCTTCCCCCTCCGGTAAACAAGATCTTCATTGCATTTGCGTCATTAAATCTTCATCCTCCTGGATACGCTTAATATTACCCCAACTTCGGCGAGCGCGATCATAAGGGCGGTGCCGCCGTGGGAAACGAATATAAGCGGCAGGCCGGAAATGGGTATCAGTCCCAAAGTCGAGGCTATGTTCATGAATGATTGCCCGATTATCAGCATGACAAGTCCGACGGTCAAGAGTCCACCAAACGGGTCCGGCGCGCGCGCCGCTATGCGCAGTCCGAGCAGTGCGACTCCGGCATACAGCAGAACAAGCGCGATCGAGCCGACGAAGCCGAATTCCTCCGCGGCGACGGCGAAGATCGAATCCCCTATCGGCTCCGGCAAATAAGAAAATTTTTCGATGCTTTGCCCGAAGCCCTTTCCGAAGAACTCTCCGGAGCCCACCGCTATAAGCGACTGCTGTATGTGCCAACCGGCTCCCTGCGGATCTTGTGACTGGTTGAAGAAGGTATGTAACCGCGCTTTGAGATAGGAACTTTGGTATACGGCCCCGGTCAGCAGTAATGCGCCGACAAGTGCCAGGAACAATAAATGCCTGATGCGCCCGCCGGCGGCAAAAAGCATCGCCGCGCACGCAAGGCCGACCATGACTGCCCCGTCCGTCGAGGGCTGAAGCAGAAGAAGCAGTGCGGCAGATCCGCCGATAGCCCCAAGCGGCGCTATGCCGCCCCGCAGGGACGATACCCTTTTGATATTCGACGCATATACACCCGCAAGGAGCGCGACCGCGGCAAATTTAAGGGCCTCCTCGGGCTGGAAGGTCACAGGCCCCAATTTCAGCCATCGCGACGCTCCTTTTATCTCGACCCCGACTCCGGGGATGAAAGTAAGCGCCGTAAGCCCTACTGCAAGCGCAAAAAAGTATGGCGTATACGGGCGCAGGCAGCGATAATCAATGCGCGAAAGCGCAGTAAGCAATATTCCGCCAAGCAGGAGTCCGAGCAAAAGTTGCGACACCGCAACCGAGGTGAAGCTCGCGCCGTCTCGTGCAAGCAGGCCAAGCGCCGCGGAAGAGAATATAAGGAGGCCGAACAGGACTAGCGCGCAAGTCGTTAGAAGGAAAGGAGTATCAACCGATTTTGTTGTCATTATTTCCCATTGTAACGCGAAGATCTGGATTTAGAGTGCGCATGTAGCGCGAGAAGAGGAGCGTCCCGAGCCCGAGCACGCCCATGGCCGCAACACCAAGCCCCACGAATACAAAGGAGTTTCTGCCGTCGGTCAGCAGAGTGCCGAGTGCTACCAGTATCCCGCGCGGCACAATGCTCACGGACGTCGTGATAAGTATAAATGGCAAAAATGCGACGCGTGTAAGCCCCGCGGCATAACATACCAGTTCCGGAAAGGATATGAAGGAGATTTGCGCAATGACAAGCCCTTTGGTGGTGCCAAGAGCGTGTAGAACGCGGTTTACCAGTTTGTGATCCGGGAAAAAGTAATCCACTATGCGCCGCCCATATGTGCGGCTCAAGAAAAAGGCTATGGTAATTCCTAGTGTGTCCCCCAATATTAAGTATAGATATCCTTTCCAAAATCCGAAGAGCGCGCCGGAGAGCGGATAAAGCGGCGCTCCGCCCAGTGGCGCGATGACTATGGTTGAGGCTTTGGCGGCAATAAGCGCGAGAGGCGCCCATAAGCCGGCACGCTCGATAAAAGCGTTTATGTTTTCCGCATTGAAGTAGCGGAAGACGATGAAAAGGCCGGCAAGGACCAGAGCAAGAACAAGAAAACTCGGCCATGATTTCAAGAAACTTTTAAGGAGCTTCATGTTACAATAGCGCCATGGACATGCCGGCGACGGCGGCCACGACCCCGACTACCCAATAGCGCATTGTTACTTTGTACGGCGGCCATCCAATGGACTCGAAATGATGATGCAGTGGGGCAATACGGAAAATTTTCCGGCCGAGAACTTTCTTTCCGAAAATCTGGATAATGTTGGACGCCACGGTGGCAACGAGAAGTACGCCGATGACGGGCAGGACGGCTATCCCCATTCCATCTCCTAAAGTGTCGGTTAGGAACGCGATGCCCGTAAGCGCCAAAGTAAGGCCCATGGTGCCGGTTTCGGAAAGATAGAAGCGCGCTGGTGGAATGTTAAACCAAAGGAACGCCAGCAGTCCTCCGGATATCGTCGCGGAGAGCGCGGCGATATCCATTTGGTTTTGGAAAAAGGCTATTCCCGCATACGCGGCGAAGATAATAGCGAACGTCCCGCCCGCAAGGCCGTCTATACCGTCAATGACCCCTCCAGCATAGATGAAAAGGGCCACCAATACGAAGAACGGAACAAAAAGAATCCCTAGCTCCGTCACGCCGGCAAGCGGCAGATTGACCGCGCTTACGCCAAGCTTGTCATAGAACCACCACGCGCACAGCAGGGCGACTATGGCGACCATAAAGAGTCGCGAGTGCAGGCGCATACCCTTGCGCCCCGCAACCTCGAAGAGGTCGTCAAGGAATCCGACAAATGCGCCCGCCGCCAGCGCGGCAAGAGGCACCCATGTCTGGTTGCGGCTGATGAAGGCTATATTCGCGAATGGCTCGGGGAATGCGCGCGCAAGCACCGCAAGAAGATCAGCCGTAAGGAGAACGCTCGCCCATACCACTATCCCGCCGAAGCGCGGCACTCCGACCTCGCGGCTCTCATGCAGGCGGTTGAATTCTTCCGCCGGCTTGCCGTCGAGCGCAATTTTTCCGGCTTTTTGCTTCCAAAGCCTGTTGCGGTAGAGAAAGTGTGCAAGAAAGGGCGTGATGCCGATGCCTATAAGAAAGGCGATAGTCGCCGGTATGAATATGCGCATTGCGTCAAAATTTTCCATAATTATTCCGCGCCGCGGTTATAAGCGTCTTTATATCCTTAAATCGTCCCTCGCGCGAGGAGCCCAGCACAACAGCGACAACGGGTCTGCCTATCTCCATATCCACAATGGCTACAAGATTGCCGCCCGCAAGCTCGGTGTAGCCGGTTTTTGCTCCGACAAAGCCCGGAATGTTCTGCAGGGGCGCAGTGGTGGCGTCCTCCACTATGGTGTGTCCGGCCGCCTGTACTGTCACGCTCCCGCGGGCTGTCTGTTCGAAGTATGTCGGATATTTTTTGTAGAACGCCGCCGCAAGCCGGGCCATGTCGTACGCACTTCCGCGCGCGCCCGCGCTGTCGCCGTCTATGTCAAGACCGGTCGGGTTTAGAAAGTGTGTTTTGGTAAGAGCGAGGCGTTCCGCGGTTTTATTAAGCTCGACGGCGGGTTCGTCGAACGCCGCGGCCGCCGCGGCCGCGGCGTCGTTGCTGGAGGCGACGAGCGCAAGGTCAATCAATTCGGTCAATGTCAGGCGCTCTCCGGGACGCAGGCCCGAGTCTCCTTCCGGCCGCAAGTTCTCGCGCGTTATAGGGAAATATGCGTTTTCCGGATAAGCGGCGAGCACTGCCTGCGCGGTCATGAGCTTGGCGAGCGACGCGAGAGGCAAAGACTCTATGGCGTTTTTTTGATACAGTACGCGCCCGCTTGCTGGGTCGTAGACCAGTGCCGCTCTTGCTTCGATATTTTCCAACCCCAGTTCTATTTGTCCCGTTGTCGGCGTGTCCTGCGGCGCGTCGGCGACCGCACTCACACCCGCGACAAAAGCCACAAACACTGCCAGCACGGATGCGACTGCGGATAGAAGCGGTCTCATTGTTGTTCCTCCGCGCGAGAGCGGTATGCATCTTCGAGTTTTTGTAATTTTTCCCGGACGTTTTCCCAGTCCGGTAGATCTTTTGCGCTTGCGACTCCGAGGGTTCCTAAGAGGTCGGTCGTTGGCTCGTACAGGTACGAACGCTCGTCCTTGGGGTTCTGTACGCGGCGCACCAGCCCGCGCATGGTTAGAGTGCGCAAGGTTTGCGATGAATTGACGCCGCGGATGAAGTCAATTTCGCTGCGCGTAAGCGGTCCGCGATAAAGCACGGCCGTCAGCGCCTCGAGACCCGCCCTCCCTATCTCGCGCGAGTTTTCCTCCCTGCGCACGCGCTCTATCAAAACCGCCGCATCAGAGCCGGTGCGCAATTCCAGCATTTTTCCGTCGTCTACAACTGTTATTCCTCCGTCGCGCCGCCGAAGCCGCTCTATAGACTCGTTTATTTGGCCGACGTCGGCGTCGAGATGTTTTTGCAATTCGGCACGCGAGAGAGGTCTCCCGAGTGCAAACAATAATGCCTCGATCTGACCGGCTAATTGTTGATTTTCAGTCGTTGGTCGTTGGTCCATATTTTGGTGTCGAAACAACATCTGACTCCAGCGTAATGTCGCCGTGTCTCCCGTCCTGCGAGGCCCTGATTATACCGCGTTTAACCAGCTCGAGGAGGGCGAGAAAGCCAACTATTATCTCCTGTTTCTTTTTTTTGCCCGAAAACTCGCTAAAACTCATGCGTATCGCTCCCTCAATGCGCGCGGCCATTTTCTCTATCATCTCCTCGAGCGAAATTATTTTTTTGACCGCGACTCTTGGCACGGCTGGCGCTTGCGGGAATCCGAACATAAGCGCCTGCGCCGCCTCGCGCAGGGCCTGCGGAGTCACGGAAGAATCAGGGATGAACAGAGTCTCCTCATCCGGCGCGCAACCTTCGTATAACATCGGAAGACCAAGCCTCCCGATGTTCAGCGAGACGTCTTTTATGATCTGATAGACCGCGAGGCGGTACTCAAGTTCCTTGATGTCGCCGGACTCCTCGTCGGAGAGCGCGAGGCTTGGGAGGAGCGAGCGGGATTTTATTAGAAGCAGTGTTGCCGCTAGCGCGACGAAATCCGCTGTTTCGCCGACGGGCAAGTGCGGCTGGCCGTTTACATATGCGATAAAGTCGTCCGCAACTTGCGCCAAAGAGATGTCATTTATCAGGAGCTTGCGCTTTTCTATAAGCTCAAGCAGGACCTCGATCGGTCCTTCGTAAACGCTAGTTTTTACCGTGATTGGCATACTTAAATGCTTCGCAAAAGCTCCTTTGCTCCGGAGAGATGAACACGACCCCTACTCCTCCGCAAAGGACTTTTGCTTCGCATGATGTTCTATCAGTTTAAGTAACAGCCGCACCGGCACTCCTGCGGCGCCCTTTGCCAGAAATTCGTTCGGCGCCGCGGTCATGCGCGGCGCAATATCGAGATGCGCCCACGGGCATTTCAGTTCTTTGGCAAACTCGCGCAAGAACATGCCTCCTGCGATGACTCCTCCGTAGCGGCTGTTGCCCGCGGTCGAGATATTGGGAATGTCGCCGAAAGTCCCCTTGACCATATCCTCGTACTCCTCCCACAGCGGTAAGGGCCATACGTAATCGCCGCTTTTCTCGCCTAGCTCGCGCATCAAATTTTCGAATTTCTGATCAGGCGTCATAAGGCCGGAGGCTTGCTGACCCAAGGCTACAAGTGCGGCACCGGTTAAGGTCGAGACTTCAATGACGCATGCTGGGTAGTATCGCTTGGCATAGGTTATGGCGTCGGCCAAAATTACGCGCCCCTCCGCATCGGTGTGCAAAATTTCTATTGTTTTTCCCGAAAGGGACTTAAGGATATCGCCCGGACGCACGGCGTTCCCCGACGGCGAATTTTCGACTGCGGGTATGAGCCCGACTATGTTCGCCTTTATTTTGAGTTTGGCCGCTAGCGCCACCGCGTGGATGACCGCAGCGCCGCCCGACATGTCCATATGCATCTCATACATCGAGTCGCCGGGCTTTACTTGCAATCCGCCGGTGTCGAAGGTCACGCCTTTGCCAATAAGCACAACCGGTTTCCGGAGGTCTGACCTCTGGAATTTTCCGGAAGTTTGACCTCTGGAATACTCCATTATGATAAACTTCGGCTCCTCCATACTGCCTTGCGCGATGCCCAAAACCGCGCCCATGCCGAGCTTCCGCATCTCCTTGCGGCCGAGCACTTTGACTTTTATTTTTGTACCCTTGACTGCTTTTTTTGCGGCTTCGGCAAGTTTTTTAGGCGTCATGTCGCCGCCGGGCGTATTGGCTAGCGTTCGAGTTTCATTTACTTCTGTCGCTATTTGATGTCCCTTCCAAAAACCTGGCTTCCCTTCCTCGGAAGTGTTACGTACTGCGACCGTCTCGATAAAATTAAAGCCCTCTTTCGGTTTTTGCTTGTATTGCACAAATTCATAATCGGCCATAACAAAAGCTTCGCCTGCGAGCGCGCCGAGGTCGTGGTCGGAAATATTTTTCGGCGCGAGCGCACAAATATCCTTAAAATCAATATCAAGCTTTTTTATTTTGTTTTGCTTGGCTAGTGAGATCACTTTCCGCAAAAACAAAATCAACTTGCGCCGGTTTAAAGGCGGCGCCTTATGAGAAAGGCGACTCCTTAGCCCTGGAAGGTGTCGCCTTGATTTTTCGCCTTGACCCGTGCCAATCCGCATCTCTTCGCCGGTAAAGGTATTAAGGGTCCCCTCAACAAACCGCACCCGTATAAATCCTTTTCCGGACTTTGGTATAAATTTCATGCTCAAAATATACCTTAAAAATCAACACTTTTCGAGCTTGACAAATTGTTAAACAAGTAGCATTAACCTTTCATTTGCGAAGGTCTGACCTTCGCAGATTTTTCTGTGGATAACTTTGACAATGGAGCATTCATTTATTCTTTTTTGTCGGTAGAAAGCAGGGTATCTATGCGGTTGATGTCGCGGGGGAAGAGCGTCGCTTCTTTGACGTTAGGGAGGTTCAGCATACGCGCGGTCAAGCGCTCGAGGCCGGTCCCCGTGCCGCCGTGCGGAGGCATGCCAGCTTTAAATGCTTGCAGATAATAGACGAATTTTTGCGGGTCAAGGTTTTTGGCTTTGATACGCTCCACCAGCTCGTCGTAGTTGTGTGTCTTCCTCATCTTCGCAGGTATAAAACGGGCGTTTAGAGATCGGATAATGCGTAACGAATATAAAATCGCTTCCGTGCTCTTTCGCCGACCAATCGCACAGGGCGCGCTCGTGTTCGGGCTCGAGGTCGGGCTCGTGCGAAACGCCCAAAATGTTTTGTGCTTCGACGAGCTTTACGGATGGGAATTTTCCATTTGGTAAAAGTGGAAGAGATGTATCAAAACGCGCAAGCGCGCTTTGGTGATTCTCCCCTACCGCAAGGACAACGGCACGCATTGCGTTTTCGAGTACTTGCATGACATCGCGATGGTCCTGTATAAATCCCATCTCAAAGTCGAGCGAGGTATATTCGGTGAGATGCCGCGTCGTAGCGTGCTTTTCGCCGCGGAATACTTGCGGCGTGCTGAAGACCCGCTCGAAGGATCCCACCATAATCTGCTTATAAAACTGCGGGGAGGTGGCAAGGAAGGCCTTTTGATCGTATAAATATTTGACTTCGAACGCGGCGGCGCCGCCTTCGGCGTCGCCGCCGGTGAGCGCCGGCGCTTGGAACTCGGTGAAGTCTTGCGAGTGCAACGAGGCGCGAAAGGCAGTGATGATCGTCTCCTGCACCTTAAAAATATCTTTGGCGCGCTGGCTGCGTAGCGTATAAGGCAAGTGGTCGAGGTACGTGTCGAGATTGACTTCGCTCCCAAGCTCGAATGGAATTTCAGACTCCGCCAAAATCTCGAGCGCCTGTATCTGAAGCTCGAGATTGCCGTTCATAATTCCTTGATTGATATTTTTTTCCGGCCGCTTGTTTACGATACCGCTCGCCGAGACTACGTACTCGGCGCGCACATCTTTGGCGACCGCCATCGCAATCTCCTCATTTGGCAAAACGACTCCTTGCACCATGCCCGAGCGGTCGCGCAGGTCAAAAAACACCATTTTCCCCTGGTCGCGCCGGACCGATACCCACCCGGAGACTTTAACGTGTTCTCCGATTTTTTTATTCAGGTCTGCGATTAATGTTCTTGGCATATCACAATGCTACTCCAACTTTTTGTCGGACTTCTCGCATTTTCGAAGAGGCGACGGCGCGGGCTTTGTCGGCGCCGTCCTGCAAAATATTTTTAACTTCCTCGTCGCTGATGTTTGTGCGCCGCTCGCGCATCGGGGCAATAAACTTTTCAATATCCTCGACCAGCGCTTCTTTAAGTGCTTTGTAGTTGCCCTTGTTGGTGTCGTATAGAGGCTCTAGCTCGACATCGGTACGGAACAGTTTATGTATCGCGTAGACAATGGCCGGTCGCTCGCCAGAGGAATCCGTAACGATGTTCATCACTGCTTTAGATATTTCGTCCTTACTGCCGAAGAGCGGAATAGTATTTCCGTAACTTTTGCTCATTTTTTTGCCGTCTATTCCCGGCACAGTGCCAATGCCTGTCAGAATTTTTTCTTGTGGCTCCTTAAAAGTTTGTCCGAAACCCAAATTGAATTTTGCCGCCGCCTCGCGCGCGTATTCGACATGCTGTCGCTGGTCCTCACCAACCGGCACGACATCCGTATCATACAAAAGAATATCCGCCGCCATGAGCATCGGGTAGTTAAAGAGCCCGGCATTCGCTTCGAGTCCTTTAACAACCTTGTCTTTGTACGCGTGCGCCTGCATGAGGAATGGCACGGTAACAAGACATTCAAAAATCCACGCAAGCTCCGTGTGTTCCTGAATATCGGATTGTTTGAAGATTACGGCTTTCTGCGGATCAACTCCGGCCGCTACATAATTCTTAACGACATCAATTATTCCCTCACGCAATCGCACCGGGTCCTTGAGACTTGTGAGCGCGTGATAGTCCGCTACCATTAAAAAACTTTCGTGCTTGTCGTATATGTCCGCAAACGGCTTAAGTGCGCCAAAATAATTCCCAATATGCAATTGCCCCGACGGCTGAAGCCCCGTAAAAAGCCGTTTTTTCGCCTCCATGAAGTCTATAATATCAGAAAACCGCCTGCTTTTCAGACGGTTCCAGAATTAAATTTAAATACCCTCTTCGCGGAGTTTTTCGACGAGATTGCGAGCACTACGGGAGAGTTTGTTGGGGAGCGTGATTTTGATTTTAACGACCAAATCGCCGCGCTTGCCGCGCGCTATCGGTACGCCCTTGCCCTTAAGGCGCAAAGTCTCGCCATGCGAGATGCCGGCAGGAATATCTATTTCCTCCTCGCCTTCCAAGGTCTGTAGCTTATAGCCTGTGCCGAGCAGAGCATCCGAGAGCTTGATTGAAAGCTCGGTTACCAAATTGGGCCCGTCTTTTTTGAAGCGCGGGTCAGGCGCCACGTGCACTTTTACGTACAAGTCGCCCGACTGCCCGCCTGAAATCGCCTCGCCCATTCCAGCCAGTCTTATCATCTCGCCGCCCTCAATGCCGGCCGGGACCGATATTTCGATTTCCTCCTGTTTTTTATAAACTCCATCGCCGCGGCAGGTGTGACACTTTTCCTTCGGTATTTTGCCGGCGCCTTTGCAGTGCCGGCAGGGCTGAACCATGGTTATGGTGCCGAAGAACGAATTTTGTGTCTCGTGCACCTTGCCCGCGCCGTTGCAATGCTTGCACGTCTCCATTTGCGTCCCCATCACCGCTCCCGTGCCCTGGCATGCCTCGCAAACGGAAGTTTTGGCGAGCAGTACGGACCGCTTGGTACCGAACACAGAGTCTTTGAAGCTTATTTCAAGGTCTATGGAAATATCGCGCCCGCGGCGAGTGCGCGTGCCCGTTTGCCCTGCAAAAAAGTCGGAAAAGATATCGCCCATGTCAAAACCGAACCCTCCGTCGAAGCCGGAGAACGCATCTTGATATTGAGAGAAGTCGAATCCTGGACCGGCGCCCTGGAAGCCAGGCCCGCCGCCGCCGAACACCCTGCCGTAGCTGTCGTACTCGGCGCGCTTTTTGTCGTCCGAGAGGATAGAGTATGCTTCGCTCGCTTCTTTAAATTTTTCAGAATCGCCGCTTCCGTTCTTGTCCGGGTGGTACTTATGGGCGAGTTTGTGGAAGGCTTTCTTTACTTCTTCCTTCGTTGCGTTTTTGCCGATGCCCAGCACTTCGTAATAGTCTTTTTTACCAGCCATATTTGCTTTTTATTCTACTTCTCTTCTTCTTCTTCCGCAATGTCGTCCATATACGGCGACTCCATGGGTTTTTCATCCTCCTCTCCGCCGCCGATTTTTTTATATTTTTTATTGTCCTGTCCGATAAAGCCTCCTGCCTGAATACTCCACAGTTTTTGATACAGGCCTTTTTGGTTGACCAATTGGAGATGCGTGCCCTCTGCCACTACCCTGCCCTCCTCCATCACGATTATTCTGTCCATTTTCATTATCGTGGAGAGCCGGTGCGCGATGACAAGCACGGTCTTGCCGCTCATAAGGTTTGCCAGTGCGTCTTGTATAAAAGCCTCGGACTCCGAGTCAAGGCTGGAAGTAGCCTCATCCAAAACAAGGACAGGCGCGCTCTTAAGTATCGCGCGGGCTATGGCGACGCGCTGGCGCTCGCCGCCACTAAGCTTTATTCCTCGCTCGCCGACATATGTGCCGTAGCCCTGTGGGAGCTTCTTGATAAATTCGTGGCAGTGGGCTTTCTTGGCCGCTTCTATCACTTCCGCATCGCTGGCGTCGCGGCGGCCGTAGCGAATGTTATCCATTAGTGTTCTGTGGAAGAGCACGGGTTCCTGCGGCACGAATGCGATTGCGTTGCGCAAGCTCTCCTGCGTAACTTCCGCGATATTCTGACCGTCTATTTTTATTTCGCCCCATTTGACGTCATACAGGCGCAGGAGAAGTTTGGTCACGGTTGTCTTGCCGGCGCCCGAGGGTCCCACGAGCGCCACGCGCTCGCCACCCGCGATTTTGAGATTAAAATTTTTAAGTATAGGGTCAAGATGGAAGCCGAACGTCACGTCGTCGAACCAAATCTCGCCACTTGCAACCTTGAGCTCCGTCGCCCCGTGTTTGTCTTTAACCTCGTGCATTTTTTCTAAAATGCCTACCATCTCTCCTGCATCAGCGAATGCGTCAAAGAACCGCCGCAAATCGTTTTGTATAGTGACAAGGCGCTCAAAAAGCGTAAGCAAGTACGCCTGTATCAGCACAAAGTCGCCCACCGCAAGCAATCCTTGCTGCCACAAAAGCACGGCGGCATAGAGCAAGCCTATCTCGACGCCCATCATTAGAAGCCCTATACCGGACCAAATGTAGGCGTCCGCGGTCCACGAGCGCACGCCAGCCTTGCGCCATGTTTCCACGACACTTCCGAATCGCCCACGCTCGTGCCGCCCGCCGGAAAAAAGTTGAATGGTTGACTGGTTTGATATAGCGTCAGCCAGTGTCGCGGTAATTTGCGTATCGGCCTCGGCCCGCACTCGGCGCAGCGGCTGGCGCATATTCGTTACCCAGATCTGGAACAAAATAAAAAATGCGACCCAGAGTCCCAACGCAACACCGAGCAAAGGGTGGCGCAGATACAAAACCGTGACGGCACCCAGCACAAACAAAAGAGACGGGAAAAAAGTCATGAAAATGCTTTCATACATCGTCTGGAAGGATCGCGTAAACTTATTTACTTTGTGCGTAAGCGAGCCGGCAAAATTTGAAATAAAAAAGTTATAGGAATGCTCTATAAGATACCCAAACGCCTTACCTATAAGATCGGCCATAACCCGCGAGATGAGGCGTAAATTGGTGAAGTGTTCCAGGCGGTTGGAGAGCCAAAGCACTCCCCACCACAGCGCAATCATGGCGATAATGCCGAAAATCTGCGGCATAACATCCGCGCTGGGCGCGCTGCGCGCGAGTATGTTGAACAGCTGCCGCATATAGAGCGGCGCCGCAACATTTGCCGTCTGCATCAAAACGGTGCCGACAAGAACAAGCAGAACCATCCACGGGTAACGCGAAACAGCTCGCAAATATACGCGCAAGACGCTTTTAACCGAAGTAATTTTGATCGGATCTCCCTTCATTTTCTTACTTTACCACGATTTGACAAAAATAAAAACCACTGGTGTTTTGAAGCCAGCGGTTTAAGGTTTAATTTATTTTTGTTCAGGACTGTCTTTAGGGGCGCTTTGCTGGCCGGGCTCATTGCCGGGCGAAGGTCCGCCGGCTGGCGGATTGTTTTTCTGCATAGCCTCGTAAACCTTTGACAATTCTTTTGCCAAGTCTTCGGTAGTAGACTTTATCTCTGCAACGTTATCGGAGATTTTTTTAGACTCCACCACAGTAATCTTCTCGTTTATGGTTTTCTCGAGGTCGACCGGAATTTTGTCTTTGTTATCGGCCAAAGCTTTGCGCGCCGCGTAAACGCTCTGGTCGGCAGTATTGTGCACCTCGGCGAGTTCGGCTTTTTTCTTGTCAGCCTCGGCATTCGCCTCGGCATCCTTTTTCATCCTTTCGATATCCTGCTCGCTAAGGCCGGAAGAGCCCTCAATGCGGATACTCTGTTCTTTGTTTGTCGCCTTGTCCTTCGCCTTGACTGTAAGAATGCCGTTGGCGTCTATGTCGAACATAACTTCGACCTGTGGCATGCCGCGCGGTGCGGGCGGTATGCCGTCGAGAACAAAACGCCCGAGCGACTTGTTGTCCGACGCCATCGTGCGCTCCCCTTGCGTAATATGTATCTCGACCGAAGTCTGGTTGTCGGCGGCGGTTGAGAATATCTGCGAGCGACTGGTCGGGATGGTCGTGTTGCGCTCGATAAGCCTTGTCGAAACGCCGCCCATGGTCTCGATGCCTAACGATAGCGGAATGACGTCAAGAAGCAAAACATCGCGCACTTCGCCGCCCATGATTCCTCCCTGTATCGCAGCGCCTATTGCCACAACCTCGTCTGGATTTACCGAGAGATTAGCCTTTTTGTCGAAAAATTTCTCTACTTGCTGTTGCAGGGCCGGCATGCGAGTTTGCCCGCCAACCAGAATTATCTCGTGTATGTCGCTTATTTTGAAGGGCGATGCTTCCATGGCGCGTTTCGTTATCGCCATCGCCCGCTCAATAAACTCGCCCGCAAGCTCCTCGAGCTTGGCTCGCGTCATTTTTATAAGCAAGTGCCTAGGCCCGGATGCGTCGGAAGTGATAAATGGAATATTTATCTCGGTGTCGAGTGCGGTCGAAAGCTCTATTTTGGCCTTTTCGGCGGCCTCATCGAGCCTCTGGCGCGCCAAGGCGTCGCCCCGCACATCTATTCCGCTTTCCTTCTGGAACTCCGTGGCGAGCCAGTCTATTATTTTCTGATCAATGTCCTTCCCGCCGAGATGTGCGTCGCCATCGGTCGAACGCACCTCGATGGATCCCTCCTGATCGCCGGCCATCACGACCTCGAGCACCGAGATGTCGAACGTACCTCCGCCGAAGTCAAAGACGACGACCTTCTCGTCCTTCTTTTTGTTAAAGCCGTACGCCAGCGCCGCCGCCGTCGGCTCGTTTATGATGCGTTTTACGTCGAGTCCAGCTATTTTGCCGGCATCGCGGGTGGCGGCGCGCTGGGCGTCGTTAAAGTACGCCGGCACAGTGACTACCGCCTCTGTTATCGGCTCGCCAAGCCGTTTTTCCGCGTCCGCTTTTAGCTTACCGAGTATCATTGCCGATACTTCCTCCGGCCGATACCAATTGCCTTGCCCTGAGCTTGTCGAAGGGTCGCCAAGCTGTACCTCTATCCCGCCATTCTGCGCCTTGCGCATCTCAAACGGCACGGCGGTCTTGTCCTTCTGCACGCCGGACTCGTCAAAAGTATGCCCTATAAAGCGTTTTATCTGATAAACCGTATTCTTGGGGTTTGTAACAGCTTGCCGGCGCGCTATAAGACCGACAAGGCGCTCGCCGGTTTTGGACAGCGCCACGACGGATGGCGTAGTGCGCGCGCCCTCGGAGTTCTCTATTATTTGCGGCTCGCCCCCGCGCATGACGGCCATAGCGGAGTTGGTGGTACCGAGATCTATTCCAAGAATTTTAGCCATGGTGTGTTGCAATAATTACATGAGCGGGCCTGATAATTATTTCGCCTATACTATAGCCGCTGAGTTCTACCGACACAACGGTGTGGTCTTTTTCCTTGTCGGAAGTTTCGCTCCGGCCCAGCGCCTCGTGCCGCGCGGGATCGAACTCTTCGCCGGCGGAGCCCAAGCGCTCGACGCCGATTTTTTTGAGACTGTCCAAAAATTGCCGCTCAAGTATTGCGGCTGTGGCATCGCCGTGCCTTGAAGCCAGCTCCAGTGCGTCAAGCGCCGGTAGGAGTCCTTCTATTGTAGCCGCCGTAACGCGAGCTTTCGAGCTGGCCACGCGGACGGCCTCCTCGCGCTTAAAGTTGGCAAAGTCCGCGCGAGCCCTCTGCCAGCCCTCCAGATATTCCTGTTTTTCCCCGACTGTTTTTTTGAGTTTCTCGCGCAGTTTCTTTACGGCCGCCGGCCCTTCTTCCGCTTCTTCTTCCGGCACAAATTCCTCGTCTGAATTGCTCATCGTCCGCTTATTTTATACAAAAAACCCTTTCTGTCAAAATAAATCCCACTAAGTGGCAAATGCTGACTAGTTAACGTTTGCTCCACTGCTTGCGCTTTCTCGCTTTAACTAAACCAGGCTTACGGCGTTCCTTCGCGCGCGCATCGCGCGCGAGGAACCCCTCTTTTTTGAGCGCTCCGCGCAGGTTTTTGTCGTATGCGTTGAGAGCGCGCGATATGGCGTGCCTCACCGCCGCCGCCTGCCCGGCAATTCCTCCGCCCGTAACTTTGACAGTCACAGTAAACTGCTCCGGCAAGGTTACTTTAAGAAAAGGTTCTAGAGCCATGACGCGCAGAGGCTCCGTCGTAAAGTACTCATTTGCGTTTTTGCCGTTTATTACAACGGCCGTGCGCGATGCTGACACAAGGCGCGCACGGGCGATGGAGGTCTTGCGCCTGCCGACCGCCTCTATATATCTTTCCTCTTTTGTTTTTGTCGCCATGCCGCTAATTTTCGATTTTAATTGTCAATTTTCAAAAGTTTGATGCGCCTAACCTGCAATTTATTTTTGGGCAGCATGCCCATTACAGCGCGGCGTATCGCCTCTTTGTGCCCGCGGCGCCTGACGAGCATTGTGTACGACTCCTCTTTTTTACCGCCGGGGTAGCCGGAGTAGCGAATATATTTCTTGTCCTTTGATTTGCTACCGGAAACGATGACCTTGGAGGCGTTTATTATCGTGATTTCCTCGCCCATGACCGCATTTTTGGCGAACGTCGGCTTGTGCTTGCCCAACAGGATCTTCGCCGCCGCGGAAGCGACTCTTCCCAATGTTTTATTTTCCGCGTCTATAGTAGTCATAGTTCGAATTCCTCACTATACAAACTCGATCAGAGCCATCGATGCGGCGTCGCCCTTGCGCGGCCCCATCTTGACTATGCGTAGGTAGCCGCCAGGTCGGGCTCCGTACTTCGCGGCGGTTTTTATGAGTTTGCCAACGACGCGTGCGTCGCCGAGCTCCGAGACAAGAATGCGACGACCCGCGAGTGTCGCGTTGCGACCGCGCGTCACCATTTTTTCCACCATACCGCGTATTTCCTTGGCGCGCGCTTGCGTAGTTGTAATGCGGCCGCGCAGAATAAGATTGCGGGCGAGCGAGCGCAAAAGCGCGCGCCGCACTCCCCGCTCCCTTCCGAATTTTCTGTTTTTATCGTGATGTCTCATGAGGGTTCATCGGACGACCAAGTTTACTTCAATACGATGCCGAAATTCGCCAGCGCGCGCTTGATCTCCTGAATGGACTTCGGCCCGAGCCCCTCTATATCCATAAGATCCTGCTCCTTTTTTCGTGCTAGGCCGCCGACCGTGCGGATGTTCGCCTTCTCCAGGGCGGAAATGGTGCGGCTCGATAATTCCAAATCCTCGATTCGCGTCTTTAGAGCCTCGGAGGAATCCGACACGGGTGTCTGCGCCACGGCTCCTTCTTCGGTCCTTTCGGGCGTCTCGAGCGTCTCCTCGCGAAAACCCACCACAGCTTTGAGCTGGTTTATCATTATCTCTATCGCCTGCTCGAGCGCTTTACGCGGGCTTAGGGTGCCGTCGGTTTCTATAGAAATGCGCAGGCGGTTGAAGTCCGTCCTGTCCCCGACGCGCATATTTTCCACCTCGTAATTTACGCGCCTTATGGGGCTGAATATCGCGTCTACCGATATTTCGCCTATCTCGACTCGCTCCTTTTTAAGCTGTTCTCGCGGCACGTACCCAAGGCCGCGCTCCACGCGGCAGCGCATGTCGAGCGATTGCTTGCCGGTCAGCTCGCAAAGATACGAACTCGGATTGAGCAGGCGCAATTGCCCAGGCACGGACAAGTCCGCGCCCAAGACTTTCTTCGGACCCTTTGCCGAAAGAGTGATAGTTTGCGGCTCCTGTGTAAGTATCTCGAAGCGCAGTTTTTTTAGATTGAGAAGAAGGGAGATGACATCCTCGCGCATCCCGTCCAATGTCGAAAACTCGTGTTGAACACCCTCAATATTGACCGAGGTTATCGCCGCGCCCGGGAGCGAAGAGAGTATTATGCGGCGCAGGCTGTTGCCGAGCGTGTGCCCGTAGCCTGGATATAGTCCGTCTATCTCGTATGTGCCTTCAAACTCGGCTTCGGACACCGCGCGAGGCTTAGAGGGCAGTGTTATTGAGTACTCCATCATAAAAAATTAATAACTTTTAAATATTAGCGGCTATAAAATTGGATTATCGTTGCGGTGTTGAATGCGGTCTCTGTTTCGCTCACAGCCGGCTCCTGCGCGATCTTTACTGCAAAACCGCCTTCCTCGAGCACCATCCACGCCAGTGTGCGGTGTTCGAGCATCGCCTCGCCGCGGCCGGCAAACAGCGCACTACCGCGACTGCCTTCGCGTATTGCGACAGTGTCGCCTGCGCGAACGGCATAGGAAGGTATGTTTACGCGGCGGCCATTAACGGTGATATGCCCGTGGGAAACAAGTTGCCGTGCGGCGCGGCGCGTGCTCACGAAACCCGCGCGATACACGACGTTGTCGAGCCGGCTCTCAAGCCGCGAAAGAAGCCCTGCTACGCTGTCTTTCCCTTGAGCATTCATAGCCTCGCGTGCGTAGCGGCTGAACTGGGTTTCGGTAAGGCCGTAGGTAAAACGCGCCTTCTGTTTTTCGAGCAGCTGCAATCCGTAATCGCTGCCGCCGCGCTTACCTCGGGTTTTCCGCGGCGCGCGCGCCTCGGCTAGTTGGAACTTCTGCGTCTGGCACTTTTCGAAAACAGACGCGCCGAGTCTCTTACAGATCTTATATTTGGGTCCAATCAACATAAAAAATTCTAATTTTGGATTTTTATACCCTGCGGGGTTTGGGAGGCCTCGGGCCGTTGTGCGGAACCGGAGTTCGGTCTTCTATGGAGCTTATGCCTATACCCTTCGTTGCAAATGCCCGTATGGAACTCTCGCGTCCCGCGCCGACGCCCTTTACTATTACGGCAACCTCCTTGACACCCATCGCTGTTGCGCGATCGCCCATAAGCTCGCCAACCTTGGCGGCGGCAAATGGCGTGCCCTTCTTCGCCCCGCTAAAGCCGAGCGCTCCGGCCGACGACCACGCGGCTATCTGCCCCTTGATATCGGCCAGTGAGACTTTGGTGTTGTTATAAGTCGCCTCGATGTAAAGCGTGCCGCTTTCGAGCTTGCGCTTTGAGACGCGCGAGGAAGATGCGGCAGTTCCTCCAGCTCCCTCCACGCCCGTTTTTTTGACTATTCGCTTTTTTCCCATACCTAGTGTTCGTAAGCGTGAAGAATACCCTTATTTTTAGGTTTTTTCAACTTTGCGGCGGCCGCTACCCATCGTCTTGCGCACGTTGCCGCGCACAGTGCGCGAGTTGGTCTTGGTGCGTTGGCCGCGAACAGGCAAACGCTTGGTGTGCCTTGAGCCGCGATACGCGCCAATGTCCCTCAGCCTCTTTATGTTGCCCGCTGTCTCGCGCCTGAGGTCACCCTCCATTTTTATCGTTTCTAGTTCTTTGCGGATAGCCTGCTCCTCCGCCGCGGAGAGCTCTCCGGCTTTTTTATTAAAATCGACGCCCGCGCGCAGACACACCGTGCGCCCAAGGGGAATGCCTATTCCATAGAGCGTCGCCAGAGCGTACGGAAGCCTTTTATTCGGTATCGTTATGCCTGCAATGCGCATAAAATAATTTATCCTTGTCTTTGTTTATGGCGCGGATTGCTACAAACCACGGTAAGCCGGCCTTTCCGCCGGATCAGTTTGCAAAGCGCACAGCGCGGTTTTATTGAAGCTTTTACTTTCATTGTCTTACAAGACTTGACCTTGGCCCGGGGCTCCTCAAGGCCAAACCTTAAAATCTGCGTATTATTCTGCCCTTTCCCCCGTACGGATCGAGCCGGACGAGAACCTTGTCGCCCACCAGAACCTTGATACGGTGCAATCTCATTTTGCCGGCAAGGTAACAAAGCTGCTGTTCGCCGCTTTCCAGAGTCACGCGGAACAACGTATTAGGCAGGGCCTCATATACGACGCCCTTTACTTCTGTTGCCTCACTATCCATTAACGACGCTGGTTATATTAACTCGCCTGTAATATTCCGTCAACTTATTCCTCTTTCGCCACCACTATTTTTATCTCGGCGATGTCGTTTGGGAAAGATCCTTCCCAAAACGGGCGTATCGAGGCATCCGCCTTGCGTATCGCAGGTGCGAAGGAATTCACGACTTCTTGAAACGCGCCTTTTTCCTTGCCGAGCAATGCCTGCGAGAGGGCCCCGGGGTCGAATTGCCACACCAGCGTCGGCGTGCCGGTCAAAAGCAGGACAAGTTTTTCGTCCGAAGACTTGCTTGTCGAGGCGAGCGATATGGCCATTTGCGAGATATCCTCGAATCCTATTGCCTCGCCTCCGTATTCCTCGACCTTCTGACGCGCGATTATCGCGGCCAAGTCACCCTCGCGCAGCATAATCCCCTTGCCCGTCGCGGTTTGCGAGAGATTGGCGTTATTGCCATTGCCCTTGCTCTGCGCGATCTCGGAGTAGCTTAGCTGGAGTGCGCTTGGTATGGAAATATATCCCTCCGGAATGCCAACCGAGGCTGCGGCGCGGATATCCTCCACGAGCTGTTTTTGCAAAGTGTCGCGCGCTTTTGCAAGGTCGCCGGCCGCCACCGCAGGTTCCTCGCCGAGGAATCCGCCGCTAAAACCTCCGGCTGCGGTTACTTTAAAAGCAGTCGCGCGTGGATCTTTGTCCTCTTTAAATTTTGCGATAACGAGATTTATCGAGCCGCTTTTATTGTAAGAACTTCCCGGGGAATCGGCATATGCGGTAATTGTCGCCGTGCCCGGCTTTTCCTGTAACTGGCCCGGCACCGTGACGGAATCGCGAATGCGGTATATCTTTCCGTCCGGAGCTTCGAAGCGCGTGTTGGCGATAAGGCGCTGGCTGGCGGATGAATATGAGTTCAAAATCGTAATTATGCCGGAGGCCTGCCGCGAGACGGTTTTTGTCCCGGTTGCGGGCGTGGCAGTGGTTGCAGAGCGCGTGACGGTAAAGGTCTCGTATGCGAGCGCGTTTAGGGGCGCATTAAGCCGCGCCTCAAGCCGCGCGGGAACCTCCACTGTGGCTGTGCGCGGATATACCGTAACTGTTGCTCCGGCAAAAAAGGCGGAGAGAAGCAGGGAAAGACCGCCGAAAAGAACTACAGCCAGCGTCCATTTGAAGGCGCGGCCGAAACGCCGCGGACGGCGCCTCGGCGCGGCTTCGCGATAATCCTCTTCCACAACGGGACGCCCGCGGCGGGGTGCCGAGGAAATCGGGATATTTCTGATCGAGCGGCGCTCGTCCGAGCCGGATGGGAGAATATCTCTCATGACAATTGTATAATACTATCCAAATAAAGCGCTTCAAGCATTAAGTTCAGATCGAGACTCTGCGCGTGCGCGGCAACATAGGGAGAGGCGTGCCGCGCAAGCATCGGGCGGATAGTACTCCCTTGCGGAAAAAGAGTGGAGAACTCGCTCCTGTCCGCGAGCTCACGGGCAAGTCTTTCGCCATAAGGCTCCTCCGCAAGGACGAGCACCGAGCGCGGAGGATTGCGCAGGCCGCGCATCGCCGCGGACAGCTCCCGCGCCAAATGATCGTACGCGGCATCGAGCGGCTCTTTAAAATGCCGATGCCCTATGCGGAGCGCGGAGCGCGCTTCTTGCCAAGAGAGGCCGCCGTGCGCGCGGAGTGTGCGCAGAAGCACATGGGTACCCACGGGTATGAAAGCGTAAGACACTGCCGCGCCGTCCTTGGCATGTAGAAGTTCCATCGCTTCCGTCGAGATTATGAGGAGCAGTGCGTCGCCGGGAAAGATAACACGTGCTCCGTGGAGAGCCGCGCCCGCGCGGGTGTGCAAGCGATGCGGGACTTCCAAATGCGCGCGCATCATGTCGCGCAAGGCCTCGGCCATGTCGTTCGAGAATTCCGGCTCTTCGCGCGCAAGATCAGGCGCACCCCACGGCGGCGCCAAAAAAACCGCGACGCTTTCTATAACTCCGGCCGCACCTGCAGCAGGATGCTGGCGAACGCGGCTGGCAACCTCCGCAGCGTGCAGGAGCGCCTGCGTGGCAGTTTGCTTTGCGTGGCGCGCAAGCACGCCGATTTCGCGGAATTCGCCGACTGGCAGATGCGCACGGAATTCGCCGAACAGCTTCGGCGCCTCGGTCTGCGAGATTCGGACTAGCGCGGATCCCGCGCTCCCCTGCCCCACGTCGAGCACGAGCACGGTTCTTTCCTCCGGTTTTTTACCGAAGAGCGACATATAAAAAGTATATCAAAGAAAAAACGCCTTGCTCATTTAATCAAAACTGCTTTTATTCGCCGGATGCCGGCGGCAACAGCTTCTTCTTTTTGGATTTTAAACGGCACATCAACCCCAGGGGCTGATAATTTGCCGGTGCGCAATGTGTGTGGTCCGCCGCAGAATTCGATCGAAAAAGCGTTCTCCAACGGCCCAACCGAATAAACCGAAACGCGCTCCGGATATTTCGCGCCGAACTCTTGCTCCGCCTCGAGTGCCTCGGCATCTTCGAGGCGCATCTCCGTGCGGACGACCGGCAGGTCCTCTTTTATTTTGTCATTCACGATTTTTTCCACTTTGGCGATCTGTTCTTGAGTTAGCTTCTCGCCATGGCTGAAGTCTATACGCAGACGCTCCTGCGTGATGTTCGAGCCGCGCTGTTTGACATGCGGGCCGAGTACCATTTGGAGCGCCTTGAGTAAAAGGTGGTGAGCGGTGTGCAGGCGTGTAGTATTTTCCGACGCGTCCGCAAGTCCTCCTTTGAATTTTTGCTCGCTACCGGCGCGGGAAAGCTCCTGATGATGTTTTAATAGCTCTTTAAATCCATCGATGTCTACCTGCTTTATACCCCGCTCGCCCGTCTCTTCCAAGATCAATTCGAGCGGGAAGCCGTAGGTGGTAAAAAGTTGGAAAGCGTCCTTAGCGCTAAGCGACCCCTTATCTACAAAACGCCCAAGCTCCTTCATGCCGCGCTCAAGCGTTTTGCGGAAACGTCCCTCTTCCTGCGCTATCTCCGGCGAATCCGCTATCTCCGCAAGGGTTCCCGACGGCAGTCCGAGAGTGTCGCCATAGCGCACCGCGCGGCGTATCAGCCGCCGCACCACATAGCCACGCTCGACATTGCCGGGGAGCACCCCAGCCGCTGAGAGCTCGCGCGCCGCGCGGGTGTGGTCTGCGACGATACGGAATGGGCGAGGATCGGCGTGATATGTTTTGCCGGAGAGCTGTTCGATTTTTTGAATGACAGGCATAAATGCGTCGGTCAAAAACACATCAGGGCTGTCAATGCTTGCCGCGGCAATGCGCTCTAGTCCTCCGCCGAAATCAATGTTCCTTTTTGGCAATTTTCCGAAGGAGCCGTCGGAGTTCTTTATGTATTCCATGAACACCGAGTTGCCTATCTCAAGAAAGCGCCCGCAGTCGCAGTTGGGGTGGCATTCAGGACCGAACTTCGGATTATGCTTTGCTTGCGTAAATTCGTAGAAGATTTCCGAGTCCGGACCGCCCGGCTCGCCCGCGGGCATTTGCTCGGGCGTTCCGGAGCGCGACCACCAATTTTTTTCCGGACCGTAAAACCGAATGCGTTCCTCCGGTACACCGAGACTCTTCCAAATTTCTGCCGATTCTATGTCTTTGGGCAAGCCGAGCCTCCCATCCCCCTCAAAACACGTTATCCACAGGCGCTCTTCGGACAAACCGACCTCTTGCGTCAAAAATTCCCATAGCCACGGAAGCTGTTCCCGCTTGAAGTAGTCGTCGAGTGACCAATTGCCGAGCATTTCGAAAAATGTTGTATGCCGGTTGTCCCCCACCTCCTCGATATCCATCGCGCGAAAGCATTTTTGCGAGTCGGTAAGGCGTGCGCCCATAGGATGCTCTTTGCCGAGCAGGTACGGCAGGAGAGGCTGCATGCCACTCCCTGTAAAAAGCGTAGTCGGATCGTTTTCTGGAACAAGCGAGGCCCCTGGAATTATTGTGTGTCCCCTAGCCTTAAAAAAATCCAGATATTTAGAGCGGATTTCGTTAACGGTCATTATCTGGTAAAGTACAACGCTATGGCCAAAAAGGCAAAACACAAAAAGGAAAAAAACTGGTGGGGTTTTGACACTGGCTCTATAAACAAAAACAAGCGGCCGCAGGACGACTTTTACGCATACGCGAACGTCGGATGGTTAAAGAGCGCCGCTATTCCGCCCGAGGAGGCGCGCTGGGGCTCTTTCAATATTTTGCGCTATGAGACCGAGCTACGGCTCAAAAAGATTGCCGCGCGCACGCGGGATCCTCTTGTCGGCCAAATATATCGTTCCGCTATAGACTTGAAGCACCACAATAAATTGGGGCTAAAGCCGCTCCGCCCACTGCTCGGGCACGTGCGCGCGGCGAAAAATAAAGAAGAACTCCTAAAAACGCTCGCCCATTTTCATCGTATTGGCGTCTCGGGTTTTTGGGGCACGTTCGTCGACCAGGACGCCAAGCAAAGCTCAAGGTATATTTTGCATTTGTGGCAGGGAGGTCTTGGCATGCCCGATCGCGACTATTACTTGCTTGACGGACTGGAGCAAAGGCGCGTCCGTGACGCTTACGTTCTGCACATAAAGAAGCTAATGCGAATTGCAGGCACCTCAAAAAAAGGTGCGGAGCGTTTTGTAAAAACAGTAATGGGAATAGAGACCGCGCTCGCGCGCGGTTCAATGTGCAAAGAGGATCTGCGCGATGCGGAAAAGGTCTATCACAAAAAAAGCGCGCATGAACTCGCGCGGATCTCTCCGGAAATAGATTGGCAAAAGTTTTTCGCGCTAATAGGTGTGCGAAAAACAAAAAAAATAATTGTTGGCCAGCCAAAATTTTTCGCTGCAGTTTCCAAAATCATAGAGGCGACGCCTCTAGAAGATTTAAAAATCTATCTGGAGTGGAATCTTATCAATGGCTGCGCACCTCTGCTTTCAGAGCCGCTCGTTCGAGAAAATTTTAATTTTTACGCGCGGACGCTCGCGGGTGTCAAAAAGATGAGGCAACCCTGGCGCCGCGCGCTTGGCGCTGTCGGCGGCTGTGTCCCCTTCGCGCTGGGCGAGCTTTATGTCAAAAGGTATTTTCCGCACAGCGCCAAGCGCGCGATAGACGCGCTTGTAGATGATCTTTTTTTAGCGTACGAAACTCGAATAAAAAAGCTCGATTGGATGAGCATTGTTACCAAACGCAAAGCAGTCAAAAAACTGCGTTCCATGGCGCGCAAAATAGGCTATCCGTCCAAGCGGAAGAGTTACAAGGGTCTCGTGGCAAAAGAAAAGGACTTCTTCGGTAACATGCTGCGTGCGAGCGAGTTTGAGCATAGACGTCAGATAAAGAAGCTGCTCCAACCCATCGATCGCGCCGAGTGGCACATGTCGCCGCAAACTGTCAACGCCTACTGCAACTTCGGACTCAACGAGATAGTATTCCCCGCTGCCATATTGCAGTGGCCATTCTTCGACATGCAAGCGGATGCGGCGATAAACTATGCGGGTATCGGCTCCGTAATAGCGCACGAGATGACGCACGGCTTCGACGATCAGGGATCCAAGTTCGACCATCGTGGCAACATGCGCAACTGGTGGAGCGTGGCGGACCGCAAGCGCTTTGTCAAAAAGTCAAAACGCTTTATAGCACAAGCCGGCGCACAGAAGGCCGCGCCCGGCATAAACATCAACGGGCAATTAACTTTGGGAGAGAACATTGCGGATTTCGGCGGGCTTGTAATTGCATGGGATGCGTATCAAAAGTATCTGCGCGAGCACGGAAGAAAAGCAATTGCCGGACTTTCGCCGGAGGAGCGGTTCTTCTTGGGGTTTGCCCAAATGGAGCGCGAGGCCGTCCGGCCGGAATATTTAAAAACACAGGTACTGACCGATCCGCACGCTCCGGCTCCGTGGCGCATCAATGGGCCGCTCTCCAACTTCGAGCCATTCTACAAAACCTTCAGTGTCAAAAAAGACGACAAGCTTTACCGCCCGTCTTCCTCCCGCGCCTCAATGTGGTAGCAAGGTCTCGCCTTGCTTACATCAAAATTTAGAGCCAGTCAATGGACTGCTTGCTGTGGAAGACCAAATATTCGTTTGCGCGGGAGAAGGGCTTTGAGCCGAAGAAGCCGTTGCTTGCAGAAAATGGAGAGGGGTGCGGGGACTCTATGACTAAGTGCCTTGACCTGTCTATGTGCGCGCCTTTCTGTCGCGCATAGTTGCCCCACAAGATAAAAACCAGATGCTCGCGCTTCTCCGAAAGCGCGCGAATGGCCGCGTCGGTAAATTCCTCCCATCCCCTGCCCTGGTGCGAGCCGGCAAGGCGTGCGCGTACGGTGAGAGTCGCGTTAAGCAAAAGCGCGCCTTGCCGGGCCCAGCGCTCGAGATCTCCCGAACGATTTTTGAGCGGCTTGCCCAAATCGTTTTCTATTTCTTTAAAAATATTCTGTAGTGATGGAGGTAGCGGCACGCCCTCGCCGATGGCAAAACACAGGCCGTTGGCTTGCCGCGGGCCGTGGTAGGGGTCCTGGCCAAGTATCACCACTTCGACTTTGTCGAACGGGCAGAGCTCGAACGCGCGAAAAATATTTTTCGGCAGCGGATAGGTTGTCTCGTTTTGATATTCTTCTTTGACAAATGCGGCGAGCTCCGTAAAATACGGTCTTTCAAACTCCTCCTTGAGAACCTCCTTCCACAACTGATCTATTTTGACTTCCATGCTATGCGCGTTGCCACTCAATGCAACTATTTTCCATATTTTTCCATTAGAATAAGCTCGATTTTACGCGCCGGGCCGCCACGGTTGTAGTCGCCGATGCGGCCGTCGCTACGCACCACGCGATGACAAGGTACATTCGGGTCTAGGTTTCTTGCCATGATATTGCCTACGGCGCGAGCCGCCATCACGTTGCCGGCCTTTGCGGCGACTTGCTTGTAAGTAAGTATCTTGCCGCGAGGGATACATCGCACCACAGCACGGACCCGTTCAGAAAAGTTGTACCGTTTTGTTTTTTGCATTGGCCAATTTTTTTATCGGCGTCTTCTCTTTCTTCTCTTTATTTGATGCGGTAAATAGCGCGTTGTCCGCCGCTTCGCGGTAGCGGCAGTAGTCGCAATCAGGCGCGGTGGCTGGTATGTCGTCACTGTCAAGGCGCTCTTTTAGCCGCAGCAACGCACTCTCGACCCAGTCAGTGTTCCCCTCGTGCGGAATAAGAGTCACCTCGAACTCCAGCTTGCCGTCGAATGCCTCCCTATCTTTGCTTGCATTGGCATATACCCAATATCCCGTGTCGCAGACTTTAAACCCGCGCTGGCGCAGGAGCCATTGATATATCTCCAGTTGGCGTTTGTAGCCGTCGTGCCACTCTTTGTCGAGCGATTCTATCCTCTCATCCTTACTGGTCGATTTGTAATCAACGACTATCAGTTCGCCTTTCGGGTTTACCCAAACATCGTCCACCGAGCCTGTAACTGTGAGTCCTGTCGCCGCGTGCTTATGCTCTATGCCCTTGAAATTCTCTCTCCACGTATTTATCTCCGCATGGTCAAAAGGAATCGCGTCGACGCCGTAGGCATCGCAGAGTGGATGCTTGCTGGTGTTCTTTCGATAGAAATCGAATTCTCTCTTAAGCAGGACATCCACCGCGCTGTTTAGGTTAAATGGAAATCCAGGCGGCCGCGCGACACCAAGTTTATTATCCAAGTAAAAACAGCGCGGACACTCCAAAAAGAGCGCTATCTTAGTGCGTGAGAGCCGGAATTTCGGTCCGCCGTAATTCCAGTCCGGATTGCGATTGGGTTTGTAATATTGGCTCACAAGCCAATTCTATCCTATCCTTCTACATTCGTCCCGAAGCGTGAGCGAAGGCGGTTCTCAAGCCGGAGGAACAGCGTAAATATGAGCAGTGCTAGCACGGTCGCGGCGGCGGCAAGCTGGTAGAGGCCGAAGCCCGAGGCCATTCCCACGCCTGCCGTAACCCAGATGCCGGTCGCGGTCGTAAGCTCGACATGGTTCTCCCCGGCGCGCATAGCGGCAAGACCGGCACCTATAAAGCCGATGCCGACAATGACAAAACCAGCAAGCTGGAGAGGGTTCGCCCCGGAAAAGACCGCATATTGATAGCTCACGAGCGTGCCTACTACCGAAAACAGCGCCGACCCGAGAGAGACTAGCGCGTACGTGCGCATGCCGGCGTGTTTGCCTGCAATGGAGCGCTCCGCGCCGAGCGCCGCGCCGAGTATGGCCGCAACAAGCAATCCGAGCAAAGGTTCTGTAAGCATAAATTTACTAATTAGCCATAAATTGCGCGAACTTGGACACGCCGTCTTCCGTAAGCGGTGCATCCTTGGTAAGCGAGAATCTGCGGTCGCCATCGTCCGCGCGCTTACCCACCAAATAGGTTTGCCCGGCGACTGTTCCACGCAAGAGCGTTATCGCGCCCTGCTTTGATGACGGAAAGAAAAGCGTAGCACCAAGCGCGTTGCCGGGCTCTCCTCCATTGTTCTCATATACGACTATCCATGTCGGCGCGGAAACGGATACCTCGCTTATCTGCACTGAAATTCCGGCGCGCTGGGGCGTCGCGACAACAAGACCGGCCGACTCTTCCTCGAGAGCGGAGCCGGTATTTTGGGAAGAGCCGGTTTCCGCGAACGTGGACGAGATGGAGACGCGCCATGCGCTCCATCCCCATGCAAGCAAAATACCCGCTATCACTCCGACAGCAAAAAATCCCGCATACTTCGCGGCATTGCCGAGTTTTTGCGCCGGCTTTGCATGCACCAATGCAGGTGCCGCATTGGATATTTTTTCTTTAACCGCCGGCACGGAAACCGGCACCGTCCAGGAAAGACCACCCTGCTGATTATTTTCTGGCATATCGATTATGCAAAAATGAGTAATTTCGCCCGAGGAGCGCCTCCTCATATTTTACTTTAGATTTTCAGCGGCGCACAAGGAACCAGACTCCGCAAGCACCTCGTCGGCTTTTTTGCCGGAAACGCCGGCCGCGGCCAATGCTCTTGTTTCCTGCGGCAGGGCGCGGCATAGAACCACCCTGTTCCCGAGCAGGGACGTCTTTTCCCGCCGCGAAAGAGTTGTGAGCGCGGTTACAGGATAAAGCCCGGTTCGCTCGATGCGGTCGTGCAGATTGAGACCTCGCGGCTGTTCCCAGGAGAGTATCTCAAGCCCCGCACACGATGAGTACTGCGCGGCACGGCTCGTAAATTTGGTGTTGGTAACGACCAGTCCGCGGACGGTTGTTCTCTCACCGCGGCTCTTAAACTCTGCCGCTATGTCATCCACTCTGGCTTTTACGTAAAGCACCGTTTTGAGGTCGGTCTTGAATCCTGCCGCATTATGGAATTTTGCCTCGACAAAAGTCGAAGTGCCGTCTTTTTTAAGAACGACGTCAACCTCGTGCTCTACGCAAGCGCCTTTTATCATCTGGTCTATTTTGGCTTCACAGCCTTCGGCGCGGAAAAGCTCGGCGATATAAGCTTCGAATGGGAATCCCGAAGGGCCGAAATCGAGTATTGCGCGCTTAAGAGAGTAGCGCGCTGCGGCGGGCCGTCTATGCTCGCGCAGGCGGACGAAGGCGCGGCGATATATTTCTTGTGTGGTTATTCCCTCGTAGAGTTCCCGTTCTATATCGTCGAGTATTCTTTGCGCGACTGCCGCTTCGGCGCCGGAGCGCTCGAGCGAGCGCGTGAGCTTACTTCCGTCGAAAGCCTCCCGCGTTCCATCGGCCTTGCTGATGAGCATCAGATAATTTTAACACTATCTATAACGCCGCCACCGAGACAACGCATTCCAAGGCGACGCCTTGAAGAGCTTTGGCTTAAGGCGTCGCCTTTATAAAGTACAAGTATCTGTCCAAGCGGCACGTAATGAGGCTCATGCAGAGTAACTTTATTTTTATGCAATTCAGCAGGTATCAGCGTTTGCTTGTATCTATAGCGCGCAAAACATTGTCCGTCATACACGGGTCCTATCCAATTCATTTCCGAAAGAATTATTTCGGTTTTTGTTGCTTTCTTTGGAAATTTATTTGGAGAAACCGTTATAGTGTTTTTTTCCATATTTTTTGCAATGACGTATAGCGGCACGGAAGAAGGCGCCCCAAACCCGTGACGCTGGCCAAGAGTATAGAGCGCGGCCCCTTTGTGCATGCCTATCACTTCTCCGTCCTCGTTCAGCACTTTGCCTGGAGAGGGCAGAAGTTCGCGCGATAGCATATCGCCTATGGATATGGGTCCGAGGAAACACAGCCCCTGGCTATCGGGACGCTCGGCGTTGGGGAGGCCAAATTTCTTCGCGAACGCGCGAACCTTTCTTTTAGTCAGATACCCCACGGGAAACAGCGTGCGGCGGAGGGTTGTTTCGGGCACGAGCGCCAAAAAGTAGGACTGGTCTTTGTCGGGATCAATCCCGCTAAGCAAAATAACCGACGGAGGGGGTTTGCCGAGCGGCGGCGAGGCAACTTCAGGCGATTTCTTTGCTAAGAAATCGCCGTACCCGAAGTCGGTTGATTTTGCGCGGCGGGCGTAATGCCCCATTGCGACAAAGTCGGCTCCGCGAGCGCGGCACCAGTCGTAAAACAATCCGAATTTTATTTCGCGGTTGCACAAAATGTCAGGGTTTGGTGTCTTTCCTTTTTTGAATTCAAGTATGGATATCTCAAAAACTTTTTTTTGGTATTCTTTCGACAGATCGACCTCAAGGAATGGGATCCGCAGGTGCGCCGCGGCGCGCATGGCATCAAGTTTGTCCTGTCCTGCGGTACATGGATATTCGGGTACCACTATACGGATGAATACTCCCGTAACATCATTCCCCTGCTTTTTAAGCAGAGCCGCCGCCACTGCCGAGTCCACCCCGCCGGAGAGACCCGCGAATACTTTAGGTACCGAGGTATTTTGCTTTGTTGCGGAGATGCTCTGCATAAGTTGCGGCAAAGTGGAAGTTGCCTTGCTTGTCGGAGAGATAATAAAGGTAATTGGACTTGATTGGCGTTACGGCGGCGGTCAGGGAATCGAGTCCCGGGTTTGCTATTGGACCCGGCGGGAGCCCCTTATATTTGTAAGTATTATACGGATTGTCAATTTGCAAATCCTCTGTCGTCAGTTGGAACGAGTTTTTGCCGATAATGTACGGGAAGACGGCGTCTACCTGCAGAGGCATCCCTATTTCAATGCGCCGCCACAATATGCCTGCAATAACGCGTCGGCTGTTCATATCGTTCGCCTCTTTTTCCAACAGGGAGGCCATTGTCACGACTTCCGAAAGCGGTTTTTTGAATGCGTCTATCTGTTTTTGGATTTTTGCTCGATGTGCGAAGAAGCCATTGTTAAAAATAGAAAGTATCTGTTCGGCGCCGTCTCCTGGCATGAAAAAATAAGTATCGGGAAAAAGATATCCTTCCTGTCCGCGTGCCGCCGCCAAGAATTTTTGCCTGTCAAAATCAGGCAGTTTTTCCAGAAGCAGTTTCGAGATATCGTTCACTGTCGCGCCCTCCGGAACGGTTACTTTCGCCAGCGTCGTACCGAAGTCGCCGCTCGTTACCCGTATGGCAACTTGGATGAGGTTCTGCGGGCTTGGAAAATAATATGTTCCCGCGCTGATGCGCTTGTCGTTGCCGAGCGTGCGCGATATAAACGCAAAAAGCGTCGCCGAGCGCACGATGCCGCGCGACTCAAAACTTTTTGCCGACGCGCGCAGGGTTTCCCCGGCCCTTATTGGAACATATGCTCCTGACGGAAACTCCGGCGGAGGCGAGATGGCGGGTACATAGAGAATATATCCGAACACGCCGAGGAGCGCGAGCGTTATAAGCGCGCGCTCGAAAGAATCGCGGCCGCGATACCATCGCCATGCGCGCACAAACGTCGGAAAATGCCGAAACCATTCGATCATAGATTTACAGCGGCGCGACGGGGAGGTTCTGCGGCGCCTCGGCGCGACGCGAGGCGACGCGGTCAAGCGCCGGCGTTTTTACTACAGAGCTCGGGAAGTGCCATAAGGTCGCCAACTCCTCGGTTGTCATGAAAACCGGTTTTTGATCGAGCGGAACGTAGAAATACGCCCGGTGCCGGTAATTATTAAAGAGGTTGCGCTTTTCCATCGATTTGCGGATGTTGCCCCAGTCCTGCCACGGGTAGTCGAAATAGGTTGTGCCGCGCGTCACTCCGAGCGCGTTGTAGTCCGGATAGCGGAACGCGTCAAAAAACCGGATTATGGCGCCTGCATTGATGCCGTTGTACTTTGTGCGCTTGGCGAAATAAACGACGCGGAATCCGCACTCAAAAATAAGTTTGGTGAGCGAGCGCTCTATAGACTCTACCCGCAGTTTTTCCCCACCGGTAAGAAGCATCGCCCCCCTTGTACCAACCTTCTTCTTTTCTGATTCGTCGTCGGTGAGCGCTTGAGCGCGCTTTATGGCTCCTTCGGTTATTTTTTTGATTTCTTCATGGGCCGGTTCTCTATATTTGTCCTCCTTTAGATAAAACCCGTACCACTCGTCCGCCTTGCGCGGCCGTATGATGATCTGCAGCCAAAAATGCTCGTCTTTGCCTATTGAACCGAGAAGTTCGAGCGTGTTGGTAATAGGGTCTACCTGCTGTTCGGGCTTGTCGGGCGACATGTGAAGACCGTAATCGACATACGTGCGTATGGGGAGCGCTTGGGCGACCGCACCGCCCTTCTCGTACTCACTGCCAAAAAGCTCATATTCATCCAAATTGAAGTTTATTTTTGCGGCGTAGTCCTCCGCTTCGACTATTTTAGCTTCCGGATACTGACCATAGAGCCGGGCCTCGACGATGTTTTTCCATGCCTTGCGCAAATGCAGGTAAAAGCGCACCTGCCCCTCACTGCCCACTATCTCGAGGGTCCATACGGGACGGAACTGGCCCTTCCAGATACGCTGTATGAATGTAGTTTCTCCTCCGGTATTCCAAAGCGCGGCAAGGAAAAGCTCCATTGCCGCAGGTGTCTTTTCCACTTCAGGCGGCAATTGTATCTCGAGTAGAATCATCGGGTTGTTAAACCAGAATGTATACCGAATGTAGCGCATCCAAGCGGTCCAAAAAGCAAAAAAGAGCCCTACGGGCAGTGCCGCCGGCGATATATAAACAAGCATGACGAAAGTCGCGGCAACGGCACCGGGGTCGGTATATGCGGCAAATGGAACGAAAAGAAGTATCGCGATGGGAGTTGTCACAAGCGGATCGAATGCCCAGCCGTTAGTCCATTTGGCAAAGTGCCCGGCCCCATCTGGTGTCCAAAGCAAGAGAGCCTGCAGAGGCGCCCTTATGATCCAGGGTTTTTTGCTTAAATCGGCATATGCCATGTGTTACAGTATAACGCATGGAAGCTTTTCTTTCAGACCCGCTGTTCTTTGTGGGAGTTGCGTTTGGTCTGGCGGCGACGATTGCTTTTATAATATTTGCTTCCGGATTTTTTCCCGGACTGCCACATCTCTTTACACTAAGCGGCAATGCGGATTCCCTGCCGGGCCACCGCATGCGCGCAATGTGGGGCCTCATGCTCCTGATTTTTATTTTTGTCGCGTGGGAACTTGTCCGCTGGCTCGCAGGATGGTTTTGAGACAAAGCAGAAACAAGCCGAGACGAGCATTGCGCAACGCGACGGCGCGAGCATAGCAAATTTCCAGCAGGAAATTATGCGCGCGAGGCGAGGTTTGGTTTCTGCGAAGTCACTATTTTACTAGTGAGAACCTCCCATCCTTACCGCGCTTGAAGTATTTTTGGTTCTGCAGATTGACAAGAATGGTGCCCGGCTTTACGTGCCGCTCCTTAAGCACATCCTTGATTATCTGGTCGCGGGTCATTGGGCCACTCTTGCGGAGCACCTCACGGATCACGTCGCGCACGACGCCCTGCGTATATCCCCACTCGCGCAGGGCATACATTCCGCGGCCTACGAGCACGAACCGCGGGTCCTTGATTAACTCGTTATGCGTCGTCGCGACGTGCGCCGCGCGGTTGAACATCTTTTCTATTAGCCCCGCGACCTCGCGGAAGTGCAGAGGGCTCCCGTGCTTTTTGACCGCTAAATACGCATAGTCGCGCACGCCTTTAGTTTTGACATTCGGGGATCTTGCTTGACCCCACTCGCCGAGCGGGTTCTTGCCGATAGTTTTGGATATCTTTAGCCAACGGCGAAGGACCTCGTCATTGCGGTGTTTGTCGTTGATCGTCTGCAGCTCCTTAAGGAAGCGGTCTATCATCTCGCCCTCCGGTATCAAGTCCTCGTCCGAGAGGCTTTGGTAGAGATTTTTCAGCGCGTTCTCGACTTTGCGTGCGAGCTCGGGATCCACGTACCAGCAGCGGTTGACCTCGTTGTCTTCTTTTCGATATTTGAAAGGGTCTCCAAGAACGAGCAAAAAATAAATGTGGTTCTGCATTGACTTGTCCTTTGTCATGAAGTCAAGCAGATCGTCCTCACATACGATGCCGCCGAGGCCATCTATGATGCGCTCAAGTTCGTCGAACGCGGCCTGCGCCTGCTCGAATGCGGGTGACTTTTTTAGCGAGTTAAGCGCGTGGTTCTCTATCTGCCGCACGCGCTCGCGGGTGATTCCATATCGCTTGCCTATCGATTCGAGCGTTACGCGCTCGGAGCCGGCACCGAGGCCGAAACGCGCCTCAAGCACCGTGCGCGAGCGCTCGGGGAGAGCCATTAGAAGCTTTTTAACTATCGCCTTGGGCTTGAACCCTGTTTTGTCGGCAGTCGCTACGGGCATAAATATGTGATATTATATATCATATCTTATATTATCGGTCAAGTATAATGTTTATTATCTTGCCCGGGATATAAATTACTTTTTTTTCTGCCGCGATAAGCCACTTGGCGGCCGCACCGCGGGCGGCGGCCAATGCTTCAGCCTCCTGCGCGTCAGCCGCTATATTGACCGTGGCACGCACTTTTCCGCTTATTTGCACCGCTACGGTAATGGCGGCTTGTGTTAGCTTTTGCGGATCGTATGCCGGCCACTCCTCAAGCTCGATATCATGCTTCTCCGCAAGTTCCGAGGTTATATGCGGAGCAAAAGGGTGGAGTAACCGCAGAAATGTCTCGTATGCCGCTTTCGGTGCTCCATTTTTTTCCAATTCGTTAAGCAATATCATCAGCGCGGAAACCGCCGTATTCATCCTCAAATCTTCTATATCATGCGTAACTTTTTTGATGATCTGGTGCACGAGCATGTCAAGGTTCGACCTTGATGAATCTGAATCTTGATCTAGGGCCCCGTCTTGAGGCGCAAATTTCCAAACCCTATCCAAAAAACGACGCACGCCGGAAATGGCGCCGCTTTGCCACGCGACCGGCTGGTCGAATGGCCCCAAAAACATCTCGTGCAGGCGTAGTGCATCCGCACCGAATTTCTCGACCAGATCGTCCGGACTGACCACATTACCTAGGGACTTGGACATTTTGCGCCCGTCCTCCGCCAAAATGAGGCCGTGGCTCGTGCGCTTTTGGTAGGGCTCTGGGGTCGGCACTGCACTTATGTCGTAAAGGAATTTATGCCAAAAGCGCGAGTAGAGCAGGTGCAGAGTGGTGTGTTCCATACCGCCGTTATACCAGTCCACACCGCCTTCGCTCTTCGGGCTACGGGCGGGCGCAGCGGCAAGCCAGTATTTTAATTTGTTTTGGATCTCTGAACTTTGAATTTGTTTGGAGATCGGATCTTGTGATTTGAGATTTTCGCTTATGCAATAAGCGATGTAGTACCAGCTGCTTCCCGCCCAGTTTGGCATAACATCGGTCTCGCGTTTGGCCGCGCCGCCGCACTTGGGACAGCTCGTGTTTACGAATTCCGAAATGTTTGCGAGCGGCGATTCGCCGGTGTCGGTGGGCTGATACTTATCGACATTCGGCAATTCGACCGGCAATTGGTCCTCGGATACAGGCTGCCAGCCGCACTTCTCGCAAAAAACCATCGGTATCGGCTCGCCCCAGTAGCGCTGGCGGCTGAACACCCAATCACGCAGTTTGTACTTTGTCGTCCATCGCCCGCCAACGCTCTCCGTGATTTTTTTTGGATCCGCAAGCTCTATCTTGCGAACAGGCAAATTAAATTTTTTTGCGAACTCAAAATCGCGTTCGTCATGCGCGGGGACGGCCATAATCGCGCCGGTGCCGTATCCGCCGAGCACATAGTCGGCAATCCAAATCGGAATTTCTTCTTTATTCGCGGGATTTATCGCTTTTATCCCTTTTAACTCTACTCCCGTTTTCTCTTTCCCCTCCGCGGTTCTTTCTATCTCCGTCTTACTTTTTGCTTTCAGTATATACTTTTCTATCTCGTCCCAATTTGTGATTTGTGATTTGAAGTTTGTGATTTCTGAGTGCTCGGGCGAGAGCACGATATAAGTTGCCCCAAAGAGTGTATCAGGTCTTGTGGTAAATACTTTTATTCCAGAGGTCTGACCTCCGGAAATTGGGAATGTAATTTCCGCTCCTTCGCTTGGCCCTATCCAGTTTCTTTGCTGAATTTTAGCCTGTTCAATGTAGTCAACGGTATCCAAATCGTCGTAAAGCCTTTTGGCGTATTTGGTAATCGCGAGCATCCACTGTTCCTTTTCGCGCCGCTCTACCGGCGTGCCGCAGCGCTCGCACTTTCCGTCTATCACCTCCTCGTTCGCCAGCACTATCTTGTCCTTCGGGCACCAATTTACGGGAATTTTTGCTTTGTACGCAAGCCCTTTTTTGTACATTTGCAAAAATATCCACTGCGTCCATTTGTAGTATTCGGGGTCGGTCGTATTTATTTCGCGCGACCAGTCGAACGAAAGCCCGAGCGATTTTATCTGCCGGCGGAAGTTGTCCGTGTTTTCTTTGGTGGTGATGGACGGATGAATACCGGTTTTGATGGCATAATTCTCCGCCGGCAAGCCGAAAGCGTCCCAGCCAATTGGGTACAAAACATTCTTTCCTTCCGCGCGGCGCTTGCGCGCCGCGATGTCGAGCGCCGTCCAACTGCGAATATGTCCCACGTGGAGCCCGTCGCCGGAGGGGTATGGAAATTCGATCAGTAAATAGTTCTTCTCGCCCTCAAAATTTTTTGCAGAAAACGCGCCGGACTCCTCCCATTTTTTCTGCCACTTTTTTTCTACTATCTTGTGGTCGTATCTTTCAGCCATACTTCATTGCCAGTATAGCCAATTTGTTGCATGAGTACAAAACGACGGTCGGCATGAGTTATGCCGTCCGGATGTTAAATTCTCCCCTTTACGGCTGGAGGATACAAATCCGGATCTATCGTGCGCTCAAAGCAGGCCTCGCCTGCGGTGTGCTGCCAATTTTCATTCAGCCCGTTATACATAACGGGCTTTGCAGCCGAGTTCGAATTGCGGCTCTCTTTGTTGAATGTCGCGCACAGCTCGAAGGCCCGAGGGCCGGTCGCACGGTACTTGTACTCTTCGCCCTGCGGGTCGCGTGGCAGTGTAAAATAGGATAGAGGGTCCTGCAGATCGGTCAATGCCGCAGGCAATTTTTGCTTTTGCTGCCAGTAGTAGACGACCTGCGATTGTATCTGCTGAAGGTCGGCTATCTTTTGCTCGTCAAAGCGGTACAACCTCTGCTGCTGCGGCGTGCCGACGATAAAGAAGCCGGCGACTATTGCCACAAGGACAAGTACGCCGACGCCGTAATTGACCGCGCGCGCGCGATTGGGCTGTCTTTCCCAATAGCCGCGCAAATCCGCCACAAAATGCAGGAAGCCCGCTCCGGCGACCAAAAACACGATAAGCACTTTCAGCACGAATCCGGCCGTTATATCCTCGCCTCGCAGGAAGCTCGTAAGAAGCACTATAAGATCTATAATCATCGTTGCGCCCGCCACAAAAATAGTTAGAAAAAGAACCCAGCGCCGCAGCCATATCTCTTTGCGCGCCGGGTCGTGGGCGATGTCGCGGCGGATAAAGCGCATAAGCGCAAGAAAGACCGGCGCCAGCACGATAAGAGCCGCCATCTCGTAGCTCATCCCGCTTTGGTAAGGATCGTACGAGTACTGGCGAAGCATGTTCGGGAAAATAGTATCGACGTAATTAAAGAGCAGGGCTATAAACGCCACAACGCCGCCGTAAAGCGTCGCCATCGCCCCCACCCACAAAAAGAAGTCCTTCGGAGTTATCTTTGGCTTGTCCATAATTTTAAATAAAGCTAATAATGGCCATTATATCACATTCAAATAACGGCCTGGATTAAGACTCGATACATACTTGACAAACTGTCAATCATTTGCTATACTTGTATTAGCAGGTTAGACCTGCCCCCATTCAAACCTGGAGGGTAAAATGTCCTTTGATATCCGCTCTGTTCTCGTCGCCGGCGTTCTCGCCGGCACGGTGGGCGCGTGCGCCACGACCAATGTGCGCCCGCCCGTGGCCCAGTATCCAGAGGCGGCATACCGTCTCCCGGACGGGACGACCCATGTGGTCGTCGGGCAGACCCGCGAGGGACTGCTCGTGTCGTCCCGCGAAGCATCGGCCTATCACTGCGGCACCACCAACAAGGGGCCGCGGTGCGTACCCGTACCGCTTATCGGCGGCTCGGGCCCGGGGCTTGTCCCGGCCGTGGCAGGTATTGCCGCGGCCGCGACCAACGGCCACTTCATCTTGGCCGCCGCCAAGGCGACCAAGCCGATGAACATTCTTATTGAGGGAAGCGCAAACTACAACGCGAACCTCAACGGAATGACGCAAGTAAATGACCAGCGCACGCTGGTCAACACCAGTCAGTTTCAGAATCAGAGCATCTTCTGATTCTGGAGGCACCCACCACCCATCCACCACCAAACTGAAGGAGACTGGAAATGAAGAAGATTTTCCTGGTTACGTTCGCCGCGATGATGATGATTGGCTCGGCTTCAGCCAGCCCGCTCAATGTGTCTGGCACCAACATCAACATCAACTCCAATATCGTTTCGCAATACAACGCACAAACGACATTGCAGTTGAATCTGCAGTCGAACTTCCAGACACAGAGCCAGTGGCAAGACCAGTGGCAGTCCCGCACCAAGTCGTACAACTACAATTACGGGTGGGGCGGTTGCTATTGGGGTTGTCCCGTTTACTGAAGCGGGATGATTCCGTTCTTCGTTCGACAAGGTTCCCGGTCGCGCTGGCGCGACCGGGGCCTTTTCTTTTTTCCGTCAGCTATGTAAAAATTCAATCACATCCCCGTCCTGCACTATATATTCCTTTCCTTCCGTCCGTATGAGCCCCTGCTCGCGCGCTTTGGCGTAGGAGCCCGCATCGAGCAGCTTCTGCCAATTTATAACTTCCGCGCGAATGAACTTGTCGCGGAAGTCGGTGTGTATCGCCGCGCCGGCCTGCGGCGCGGCACATCCACTTACAACTGTCCACGCGCGAGTCTCATCCTTACCGGTCGTAAAGAAACTTATAAGACCGAGTAGCTCGTAGCCGGCGCGTATCAGGCTGTCGATCCCGTCGTCGAAAACTCCATACTCCTGCCTGAACGGATGCTTGTCGTCCGCGCGTAGCTCTCTCAACTCATTTTCGACACTTGCATCGACTATGACCCATTTTTTATCTTTAAGAAATTCCATAAGTCGTAACCATCGTTCATCGTTTGGCGTCTCGTTCAAGTTGTGCCCGCCGCTTTCTTTGTTTAAAACATAGAGAGCCGGCTTTTTTGCTATAGCCGGAGCGTCAGGATGCGCCATGTCGGCAAGTTCCAATTCGGTGTTTATAAGCTCTATATCGTGCAGGGGATCCAGATGCTCGTGCACCGAGACGATGTTGGAATTTTCAAATACGCGCACCACGTGCGCGATGGCGTCTACCTCACGGATATGTGAGAGAAATTGGTTCCCGAGCCCCTGCCCTTCCGAAGCGCCGCGCACAAGCCCCGCGATGTCGACAAACTCGACCGCCGCAGGAATGTCCTTTTCCGATTTTGAAAATTCAGCCAGCTTTTTGCGCCGCTTGTCCGGAACCGCCACCATCCCGACTGTGGGGTCTATGGTTGCGAAGGGATAATTGGCCACGAGCACAACCTTTTTGGTAAGCGCCTGAAACAAAGTGGACTTCCCGACGTTCGGGAGTCCTACAATACCGATTGATAAAGCCATGTTGAAATCACATTTATTATTCCCCCAGTTTGCCCAAGTAGGCGGCTTTTTTGCGCCATTCGTTCTTCTTCCATTCGGGTGTGTCATTTGTCGGACCCATTCGGCACAGTTTTGTCTTAAAGCCGGCAAACCATAATATTCCGCGCTTTATCTCGTTGGTATAATCGCCGAAGAAAAGCCATATCAAAAACGGATGCGTACCCGAGAGCACGAACACGCGCGCCGTTTTGCCCTTAAGTAATTTATGCCACCCCGATGGCAATTTTCCGTGCCTGTGCTCTATATGGAAAGCAAACCCGGGGAGCCATATGCGGTCAAAGAGCCCTTTAAGTAGCGCGGGCATCGAGCACCACCAGTTCGGGTAAATGATGACCAAGTGCTCGCACCATTTGATGGCTTCCTGCAGTTTAAGCAGGTCCGGCTCGCACTCCTGAACGGTTTTATATCCTTTATGGAGAACAGGGTCAAAGCGCATATCGGCGAGGTTGAAGCGCCTCGTTTCGTGCCCGGCCTGTTTTGCCGCGGTCTCGTAAAGCAGGGCAAGCTCACCTGACAGCGTCTGTGTGTTGTCCGGATGCGCCAGCAAAAGCACTATTTTCTTTTTTTTATGATCAGTAAAAAATCCCATGTTCCAGCGAGCGAGGGCGACTATTGGTTTAAGTGTACCGCACTTCCGCGATATTGTTTGGAGATTTCCTCCGGCGTTTTGGGCATTACGCGGATTGCGGGCAGCGAAGAATTATCTCTGCTCTTGTCATTCAAGATAACCGGCTCCGGCTTTGCAATCATTATGTGCTGTAATACCGGAAGATTACGCGGCGGCTCTGGTTTGGGATGCGGAGGGGGTGGAGGGGGTGTATATTTTGCCCTAGGAGGCGGAGGTACGGGCTTTAATGGAGGGGGCCTCGGTGGAACGGACAGAGGCGGTTTTGGGGAAGATTTAATGGAGGCAGAAATAATTTTCTGCGCGCGAGGCTTCGCCCCGTGCATCAGCATGGTAAATCCAGACCACAAGAGACCGAAAAGCCCCATCCATGCGGCGTAAAGCGCGAGTAAGCTTGCCCAATTTGTAACGGGCGCGAGAGTGTGAACCAAGAACAGAGCGTACCAGTTGGCGCCCGCGAATCCCTCCATTATCCCCAGGAGCGGCGGCAGACGTTTTTCAAAAACATGCAATAAAACTAACGCGGCTATCAGAGCCCATTTGAACAAGAACGCGGGCTCGAGAAGTATCCCAGTCATGCCTCCTGTAAGGTGTAGGCCGACGGCGGCCGCACCGGAAAAAACTATTAAAAAAATCCCCGCGCCGCGCGCTTTGCGCGCACCCGCGGGTGTGGCGCTCCCGCGGGGGCGCGTTGCTTCTTCCTCATGGAGTTCGATCAGGTGCTGAACAAGCAAAATAGTCTGCGCGCCGACACCCAAAATCACGCCCAACTGCTGCGCAGTGAAAATGAGAACGGTCGCCAGTTCGGATATATCCACGCTTATAGCGTATCATCCATTCGAAGCTACCGAACGAAAATATTCACCGTTTTTTGCGCAAGCGTGGCGCCATCTAAGTCGAATGCGGAAAAAGTAACGGCGTAGGGGCCGCTTCCGTTCCAATTCCAGCCCGAGTAATCCACCCACGCTTCTTTGTGCGGATAATCCTCCGCGCTATTGAACATCTCTATTTTGCCGCCGCCAACATCCCAAAACATCCGATAAGTATCGACTGAGCGGCTCTGCAGCATAACCTTGAGAGGCTGGACGCCGGAGACATTCGCGCCGTCGGTCGGCCACCACACTTCTATTGCGCCCGCACCCGGCGTAGGCGCCGGAGGGGGCGACGCGGCGCCCCCTCCGGCGCCTCCTACAGATACAGTGGTAAGAGAGTTGTTCCAGTGATAGTCCTGCGCCCAATTAGCGCTGAATATGCCCGTTGCTATGCGGTACTCCCCTGTACCGTCGGGTTTCCAATTAATTACGTAATGTCTGCTTTCGCCGGTGCCGAAATTCTGTCCGCTATAAAATTGCTGGAACACGCGATTGTTTGACTGGTCATATGCCTCGACGTCTACTATCGCGCTTGAGACAACGCCG
>LCRO01000002.1:6080-9784 GCA_001004665.1 Candidatus Adlerbacteria bacterium GW2011_GWA1_54_10 | reverse complement strand
TGTCGGCATTTATTTGCGTCGAGCCGCCCGCCGTAAAGCCTTGCGGGTTGGCAAAGCCCGTGGAGGAAAATGCCGCCGCCTGCGGCGGTTGTCCCGGCGCAGGAGGACTGCCGAACCAGTGGCTCATCACGCCCTGCGCGAGCTTGTGCTGGGGAGTGTAGTCGATATTACCCTGTCCACCGGCATTCGGATCGGTTTCCCAATTCCACCAGTACACGCCAGTGACGTATGAGTAGTCGTTCCAATAGCTCATAAGAGCTTCGTAAAGATTTGCCTGCTCCTGCTCGTCGAAAGAGCCATCGCGTCCGTAGTTCCACGGATCACCGCGCGAGCCGTCTACACTGCGATAGCCTATCTCCAGGAACAAAACCGGTTTCCCAACCGTCTGCGCAAAGCCGCGTATGTCGTTGTTGTTCCAGTAATTCCACGAACCCTTGAGCGAGTCCACGGAATCGTCGCCGGTGTGCCCGTAATATATGGAAAGTCCGGCATAGTCGAGCTGTCCCCAAAATGCGATATAGCGTTTTTCGTTGAGGAACGGGCTGTCTCCGTTGTCGTTCGAGTTGGCGCCATAGGTGAGCTTGCCGCTGTAGACAGAGCGTACCGCGCCGATAAGATCGGCCCAGTGTTGCGTGTTGGTCGAATTCATCGTGTGCGCGGCTAGAGAAACCATCTCGGTTCCAACCGCTATCATTTCCACGCGATGCATCTGCGCTATTTGCGCAAGGTGCACAAGATAATTGCGGTATGCGTTAAACCAGCCGTCGCGGTCGCCCGGGTTTATGTACGCCCGCCATGAGCCGTCGTAGCTCTCGATAAGAGGTTTCAGCGTTACGCCAAGCCCGATCCCGTGCGCATAGTCTATGGCAGAAATAAGCGAGACATCGATCGGCGTGTTCCACCCCGGTTGAATATCCGTCGAGTATATATTGCTTTGGTAATACGGGACGGTAAGTGCGACGTGACTCGCCCCCGCAGCCTTAAGGTCGCGGAGGGATTGTCTGAAGGTATCGTTTGCATAGTCCTCCGTCCATCGCGGCACCATTGTTGCTCCTTTTTGCCAGTCCGCCACAGCGGCATGTGCAACCAAAGCGATAGAAAGCGGCGCTAGCGTAAAAGAAGCCGCTACAATTCCGGCTACAATTCGTCTTCGTATCATGACCTACTTTTGCACAGCGGGTCTGAATGCAAAATGAAGAACTAATGTTATATAAAAAACTAAGTTTAGCTGTTTGTGGACCCGGGGGGCTACGATCCCCCTGCCTCATCCATGCCATGGATGCGCTCTACCAATTGAGCTACGGGCCCGTCATTAATTACCGAAGATTATATTAGCAATTTTTATCTAATTATAAAATTACGGTCGCTCCGTCAGGACGGACCTCCAGTATTCCGCTGACTATCTGAAATGTGAGGTCTCCGTTGTCTTTGGGTCGCACGGTTACAATTCCCTGCTTAAGCGTCGTAATGAGCGGCATGTGGCGCGCGAGCACGGTCATCTCGCCCGCGACGGCGGGGACCGTCAGAGACTCCGCCTCGCCGTCGTATAGAACCTCGTTAACTTTTGCGATTATCAAGTGCATGTTCAGCGTCTATCCCTCCTTTCATATAGAAAGCCGATTCCTGCTTGTCGTCGTGCTTACCGTCGAGTATCTCGCGGAACGCGCGCACCGTCTCACCTAGAGGCACGTAGACTCCCTTGACGCCGGAAAAGACTTCCGCGACATGCGTCGGCTGGGAAAGAAAGCGCTGTATCTTGCGCGCGCGATAGACAAGCGTCTTGTCATCGTCCGAGAGCTCCTCGATGCCGAGAATGGCGATGATATCCTGCAAATCTTTATATCGCTGGAGAACGCGCTTTGTCTCGAGCGCTACCGCGTAATGCTCCTCCCCAACTATTTCAGGCGTGAGCGCCGTCGAGCTGGACTCAAGCGGGTCTATTGCCGGATAGATGCCTATGGCGGCAAGCGCGCGGGAGAGGACGATCGTCGAGTCGAGGTGCGAGAAGGTCGTCGCCGGAGCGGGGTCTGTCAGGTCGTCAGCCGGCACGTATATCGCCTGCACCGAAGTTATGGAACCGTTTTTCGTCGAAGTGATGCGCTCTTGCAGCTGTCCCATCTCCTCGGCAAGGGTCGGCTGGTACCCCACGGCCGACGGCACGCGCCCAAGCAGGGATGACACCTCACTTCCCGCCTGAACGAAGCGGAACACATTGTCCATAAAAAAGAGTACGTCCTTGCCCATTTCGTCGCGAAAGTACTCGGCCATGGTAAGACCCGTAAGTCCCACGCGGGCGCGAGCGCCCGGGACTTCATTCATCTGCCCGAACACGAGCGCCGTTTTGCCGAGAACGCCGGATTGCGACATCTCGTGATAAAGGTCATTGCCCTCGCGCACGCGCTCGCCCACGCCGGCGAACACACTGTAGCCGCCATGCTCCTGCGCCACGTTGCGTATAAGCTCCTGCATGAGCACAGTTTTCCCCACGCCTGCGCCTCCAAAGAGCCCGACTTTGCCTCCGCGAATGAATGGAGCAAGCAGATCTATGGCCTTAAGTCCGGTTTCGAATATTTCCGCGCGCGTGGTCTGATCTTTGAACGCGGGCGGCTCTCTGTGGATGGGCAGTCTCGGAGCGGCGGAAATACCTTCCTTGCCTGCCTGCGCAGGAAGACCATCTATAGGCTCGCCGACGACGTTGAAAAGCCGCCCGAGCACCAGCTCGCCTACGGGAATAGTTACGGGGGCTCCTGTGTCCGCAACTTCCGCGCCGCGCGCGAGTCCGGCCGTGTCCATGAGAGCAATGCACCGCACTCGCCCAAGTCCCACATGCTGTACAACTTCGAGAATGACGGGGCTGTCATTCTCGCCCTCCGTAGCCTTGCCGAAGGAGGGCAGAACCTTCAACGCATTCCTGATCTGGGGCAAATGTTCACCCTCGAAGTAAACGTCGATGACCGGACCGATTATCTGCTTGATTGTGCCTTTATTCATATTGTTCCTGAAATTATTTCCGAAACCTCGCGTGTTATGGCAGACTGGCGAGCCTTGTTGAATTTTAACGTAAGGCTGTGCGCCATCTCCTCCGACTTGTCGGAAGCCGACTTCATCGCGACCATGCGCGCGCTATGCTCCGACGCTTGCGACTCCAGCAGGGCGTGGTAGACAAAAATTCCGGCAAGCCTCGGTAAAATTGCGTCAAGCACCTCGCGCTCGCCCGGTTCGACAGTGTAACTCCGCACCGCTCGAAAGGCGATGCCTTTCTCGCTCCTTGAAAACGCGCCTTTGGCGGGAGCGATTCCGGCGACGACCTTCTCAAGCTCGACTAACGAAAGCGGGAATATGGTGCGTACTGCGGGGCGTTGTTCGAATGTTGAAATAAAATTTTGATACACGATCTTTACAGAGTCCACGGCTCCGGATACGAACCTGTTTGAGACCTCTGTAACTATTTCCTGCACGAGCTCCGCCGATATTTCGTCGGTATTGGGATGAAAGGCTTCCACAACGAACCCGCGACCTGCAAAAAAGTCGCTCGCCTTGCGCCCTATCGCGATTATTGAGGCGTTTGAATTTGATGCTTCGGCAAGTACTGCGCGCAGAACTCCGGAATTAAGGGAGCCCGCGAGCCCCTTGTCGGAAGTTATTGCTATGTAGAGTTCCCTTGAAACGGGGCGCCTAAAAACCAGAGGATGGAAGTAAAGCTC
>LCRO01000002.1:3901-6072 GCA_001004665.1 Candidatus Adlerbacteria bacterium GW2011_GWA1_54_10 | reverse complement strand
GCGCGTATGCGCGCGCGGCGATAGCCCTGCCTTGTGCCTTCCGCATCTTGGCCGCGGAAACCGCCTCCATTGCTTTTGTTACCGTGCCGGTCTTCTGTACCGAGCGTATTTTTGTTTTTATCTGCTTTAAACTAGCCATACATTATTGGAACAAGTCCGGGTGCGTGTTCTTGAATTTTTTGAGCTGCAATTTCAATTCCTCTTCCGTTTGAGCGGTGATGTCCCCCGAGCGCGCAATATTCTCGAGCACCGGAGCTGCATTCGCATCCAAAAACGCGAGAAGTTTTTCCTCGAACTCCTGCACGCGCTCGACTTTGACCTCCTCAAGATATCCATGAGTTGCCGCATAAATAATTACAGCCTGCCTCTCAAATGCAACGGGTGCGGCGTTTTTCTGTTTTAATGTGGCCGTCATGCGCACTCCGGCATCAATTCGTTTTTTGGTTTCCGGATCGAGGTCCTGCGCAAACTGCATGAAGGCCTCCAACTCGCGGAACTGCGCAAGCTCCAGCTTAATGCGGCCGGAAACTTTTTTCATCGCTTTGGTCTGCGCCGCGGACCCAACTCGCGATACGGAAAGCCCCGCGTTTATTGCCGGCCGCATTCCCTTGTTGAAGCTTTCAGTCTCGAGGAATATCTGGCCGTCTGTAATCGAGATTACGTTGGTCGGTATATATCCGGAAACATCGCCTTCCTGCGTCTCAATTATCGGGAGCGCGGTAAGCGAGCCGCCGCCTTTTTTGTCCGACAGCTTTGCCGCCCTCTCGAGCAGGCGTGAGTGCAGATAAAAAACGTCCCCGGGGTAAGCCTCACGGCCGGGCGGACGCCTAAGGATCAAGGAAAGCTGCCTATATGCGACGGCGTGCTTGGAGAGGTCGTCGTAAATAATGAGGGCGTCTTTGCCTTTCTCCATGAAATATTCTCCGATGGCGGCGCCCACAAACGGCGCCAAGTATTGGAGCGCCGCCGGAGCCGATGCGCCTGCGTCCACAATGACGGTATATTCCATCGCACCCGCCTCTTTAAGCTCTGCGGCTATGCGGGCGGTTTTGCTCTCCTTCTGCCCTATTGCGACGTAAATGCATACCGGCCGCCGCTCCATTGGCTCGTTCTTTTGATTTAATATCGTGTCTATGGCAATTGTAGTCTTGCCGGTGTAGCGGTCGCCGATTATAAGCTCGCGTTGGCCGCGGCCTATAGGGATCATCGAGTCTATTGCCTTGATCCCGGTATGCAGAGGTGAATTTACCGACTGGCGGTCCATTACGCCGTACGCGATACGCTCTACGGGATTGCGGCGATCGCACTGGATCGCCCCGAGCCCGTCGAGCGGCTCGCAGAGCGAATTAACGATTCTCCCCGCGATGCTGTCTCCGACCGGTACGGAAAGTACCTCGCCGGTCGTCATGACACCCATACCCTCCGCAACCGCGCCGGTATCGCCCAAAATGATAGCGCGAACCAAGCCCTCTTCGAGATTAAGCACCACGCCGAATATGTCCGTCGGAGCCTTGAGTGCCTCTTCGAGATTTTTCCCGTGTGCCGTGTCGAAGCGTATCATTTCCGACATTCGCGCCCCCTCGAGGCCTTCTATTTCCGCGACGCCGTCGCCTACCCGAGAGACAATACCCCTGTCGGCAGGCGCAGCCGGCGCGCCGGGCGCGAATTGTTCGATCTCTCTTTTGAATTGTTCGATAAAATTAGCCATTCGTTAATTTCCGGTAGAGCTCAAGTAAAATTCTATTTTGCTCTTTTTCCGGCGTTACTTTTTTATACATCGCGGAGCGCTCTTTTCGCAGGACAAGCTTCTGGTATTCCGAAAAAATACGGGGCAAGAGCTTTTCGTGTCCGCGGCGTTTAAGGACGGCGCGAATTTTAGGCAAGTCTGACTTGCCCGGATCAAGCTCGAACAATCCTTGTGCGTAATCTCTTTCCATTATTTTTTAATAAAAGCTTTTTCGATCCCGAGGACAATCAGCTTTGCGGCTTCCCGCCTGCTTTCCTCCATCACCCGCGCCTTAATCTCTTTAGCCTCGCGCTCCGCGTCTTTCAACATGCTCGCCGCCGCGGCCGCGGCGGCCACGGAGGCCTCTTTCTGCTTTTTCGCGGCGGTCTCGCGTGCGTGCGCCAAAAAGCTGTCCGCCTCCTTCCCCACGATGGCAAGCCTCGCG
>LCRO01000002.1:0-3847 GCA_001004665.1 Candidatus Adlerbacteria bacterium GW2011_GWA1_54_10 | reverse complement strand
GCCTCGCGGCGCGAGCCGCCTCCATTCCCCGAAGCGCCTCCGCTGCGGCCTGCGCGTCAGTCACTCCTTGCGCGACCCTTGCTCGGCGTTCGTCGAGCATGCGTATAAGCGGGCCGTACAAAAATTTCCAAAGAACGAGCAATAAAAGCCCGAAGTTGGTCGCCTGCACGGCAAGTAGTCTCCAGTCCACCCCGAATGCCGAAAAAATTTCGGACATTACGCGTATTTGATTATAAAGCCGACCACCAACGCAAAGATGGCAAGCGCCTCGGTGACGGCGATCCCGATAAACATCGTCGTTTGTATCTGGCCCGTCGCCTCCGGATTGCGGCCTATGGCCTCGAGAGCCTTCGATACCAAAATTCCAAGGCCCAGCCCGGGGCCCATGACGCCGAGTCCGACCGCTATAGCCATGCCCAATACTTTTGCCGTTTCCAATTCCATAAATAATTAATTACTTTTAATTGATACTTGATAACTGTTGCCTGATATTTTTTTCAGTGCGCCGGCTCGCTTATCGAGAGCTTTATGAACACAAGCGTCAATAGCGCAAATATCGCGGCTTGCATAAAGCCCACGAACACTTCAAATATCATCAGCGGCACCGGCAGTACAAGCGGTACGAAGAAGACTATGACCGCAATAAGTACATGCCCGGCGAATATGTTGCCGAAGAGCCTGAACGAAAACGAAACAAGCCGCGCGAGATTGCCTATCAGCTCCAGGACGCCGACGGCAAAATTCACGGGCGACTTCAGTGTAATAAATTTCCTTCCGTATTTCAAGAATCCGAGCGCAGCGATGCCGGATATCTCGATGACGAGGAAGGATATCATGGCAAGTGCGAGCGTTACGTTAAGGTCAGTGCCCGCAGGGCGCAAAAGCGGTATCAGGCGCCCACCTTCATTCACTCCTATACTCTCGACACCCGGAAGAAAGTTGATCATATTGGCGGCGAAAATAAATAGGAAAATGGTCGCAATTAGCGGAAAGTAACGCCTCGCAAGCGCCGCACTTTCGAGCGTCGCCGCCATGTAGTCCAGAATATATTCAAAAATCGCCTCGAATGCGGTTTGCAATCTTCCCGGCACGAGCGCGGCTCTCCTCCCCACGAAATATCCGAGCGCGACAAGGGCCGCCATCGCGACCCATGTAAGGAGCAGGGCTCCGGTTACGGGCACTCCCCATACATAAAAAAGCGGCTCCGCCGCGAGCGCTATATGCAAGCCCTCTTCCATAACAGATGATGTTAATATAGCAGGCAAGGACAAGAACCGCCATGCCCCTTATCGCCATAGCAATAATAATCGCAGTCGCAGTGGGAGGAGGGTCTGCCGCCGTGGCACAGACCGCCCTGCCGGATTCTGCCATTTGGAATTTTAAGGCTTACGTAAGCGAGCAGGTCCAGACAGAGTTTGCGTTCGGGGAGAATGCCAAGGCGGACATGGACCTTTACGTAATAGAAGTGCGTCTTTCGGAAGCAGAGCGTCTGATTTCCGACTCGCGTCTTGACGCCGCCGTGTGCAAAAAAATAGAGAACAGCCTTAATGCGCGCGTCGCAAGCCTTGAGCGCCGGATAGCCCGCCTGCGGGAGCATGGCGACTTTACCGCGGCCGCCGATATTGCATGGCGATTCCAGGCGGCCGCCGCGGCGCATGCCGCCTTGCTGTCAGAGGCGCAGGCAAATGCCGAAGCCGGAGGCAGCGCAGCGCAAAAAGCGGTGCTTGGCGCTTTCGCAGAGCGCACACGCGCGATGCTCGACATAGCATCCGGCATCTCGGCCGACGCAAGCGCCGCGGCGGCGGACGCTTTTTAAATCAATTAAAGAAAAAGTTTCTCTGCCCAAACAACAATTGCAACAAGCGCCGCTTGGAGCCCCGCTCCAAGCGGCGGCGGTATATCTTCCAACTGCTTCCACTGAATCCATATATGGAACCTCTGCAGAGGCTCGAAAATGAACCATCTTGTTTTGTAATAGACAAACTGAAGCGGATCCGGGAGTATCCCAGCCACAACGCCGATGAGCACTATTTCCGGCGGAACGGCGAATAACCAAAAGCTGAAGATAAACAAGCTGGCGGCGACACCAAGTGCCGCATCGGCGCCGATTACGATTAAATCGCGCATGAAGTCTTTCCCGATGATCATGTCGGTTGCGAGCGGATTCACCTTGTCCTCAACTATCGATCTTAAAAGCCATTTTCCGTAGTCCCAGTGCGGGATGGCGTCTATCGCAAAATGGCTTGCGAACGCGGCGGAAAAAGCTAGATACGGCTGGGCCGGGAACAGCGCGGCGGCGGCAGTCCCTACAAGCGCGTGCGTCGTGAGTGTCATAACGATCAGTCTATAACATATGTTGCATCTTTGTACTGTTCGCGCTAGTTTTCTTTCTTAGACGGTTCACCAACGCAAAAGGGGTAAACCATGCCGAGGTTACAATGTTTGGCGATAATTCCCGACGGCAATCGCCGTTGGGCAAAAAAAAGAGGTCTGCCCGCGATCGAGGGGCATCGGCGCAGTCTGTACAACGGTCGGCGCATCCTACAGGTGGCCTTGGAGCACTCGTGGCAGGTGGTAGTATGGTGCGCATCGAGATCCAATCTCGAATCTCGCAAAAAAGAAGAGAAGGATTTCTTTTTTTGGATGCTTCGGGATGAGCTGCGTCTGCGGCTACGCCGTACGGACAAAGTACGCTTCCTATTGCGGGGAGCGTGGCGAGAGTTTTGCAACGATCCGATCATACCCGAGTTGGCCGCGGCTGTTGAACGGTACACCTCCACCCACCACGAACACCAGCTGACGCTGCTCCTCGGGTACGACGGGGAGCAAGATATCGAGCAGGCGGCGCAAAAGCTCCACGACCAAGGAATACGGCCAACTAGAGAGCTCATCCGCGCAAACCTCTGGACCGCTCATCTTCCCAATGCCGACATGATCATCCGCACTGGTGTCGAGGGCGATCCTCACGACTCGGATGCGTTCCTTCCGCTCCAGCGGAAAAACGCGCAGCTCTCTTATACCGAAATTTCTCCGCCCAGAAAAAGAAAACGAATGAGCGAGAGTTGGCTTGCATGAGTTTTCCTCCGGCGATTGTCTCCGACAGTCGCCTTTATTTTTTGGATATTTTTAGATAACATGATCATGTTTTGCACCCTTAGCTCAGTTGGTTAGAGCGCCCCCTTCACACGGGTGAGGCCGTACGTTCGAATCGTACAGGGTGCACAGCCGACATAACCATCTGCCCTGCGGCAGATGTTGTACGGCAGTTTCAATCGCGGGCTGTAGTATACCGGTAGTACGCGCGCTTCGGGTGCGCGAAGACTGGGTTCGATTCCCAGCAGCCCGACAATGGTGTAAAGTATTTTCGTGACGGGCGGGCCCGTAGCTCAGTTGGTAGAGCGCGTCATTCGCATTGACGAGGTCGGGGATTCGAGCTCCCCCGGGTCCACATAGGGCCGGTAGTTCAGTGGTAGAACGCCGCTTTTGCAAAGCGGAGGTCAGGGGTTCGATTCCCCTCTGGTCCACCACAACCCACTGCATTCCGTCACCACACAACATCACCACAAACTCCAGTATGTGGTGATGTTGTGTGGTGAGGTATAATAGAATAGTCGGAGAAAACCGAAGCGTGCCGTATGGATAGAGATAAAAAAGCCGGCAAGGCCAAGACCGCTAAGCAGATGGAGCGCCACCTGAAGGGCATGGCCAATCATTACCGCATTCGGATACTGCTTCTCGTAGGGGAGCAGCCGGGGTTGACCCTGGAAAATATTATTCGCGACATCGGGGCGAACGGTCGCACCATCGGCGAGCACACGAGGCGCTTGCGCCAAGCCGGTCTGGTGGA
>LCRO01000001.1 GCA_001004665.1 Candidatus Adlerbacteria bacterium GW2011_GWA1_54_10 | reverse complement strand
TGTTTTTTTAATTTAGAAACGAGGGCCGCGCGCCGCGCGAGAGCGTGGCGCGGCGCGCGGCTTCTTCGAGCTCGAGACTTGATACTCCGGGTCGCACAAGCGCCAAAACCTCCTCTACCACCTCGGCCATGAGCCGTCCCGCTGTGCGGAGCCGTTCAACCTGTTCTCGCGTTTTTGCAATCATTAAAATTTACTTTGTACCTTAACATTAACGGTCGTTACAGTTAAGGTGTATTACTGTCGCAGTGCCTTAAGCACATCCTGATGCACCAACTCGATCAGCTGTTCGCCGTTAATTTCGAGTAATGTCCCGCGAGATTTGAAAAACTCCACTGCAAAAGCCGTGTTCTCCTCATACTCTTTGATGCGACGCCCGATGCTGTCCGAAGCGTCATCCTTGCGGCCTTCAGCGCTTTTGCGAAGTAAGAGGCGCTTTTCCACCTCGGCATCGGAGATGTCAATAAACACCGCTTTATAAGGCCTTTCAAGCCACTGTGTGGTTTCGTCGAACGACTGCGCCTCGGCGAGCTTCCTGCATGCGCCCTCAAAAACGATCTTATCCTCTGGAGAGAGACTAAGGAGCACTTCCACGAAAAGATGCGACGAGAACCACGATGGAAGCAGTTCCCCTCTCTCGATCGTACTTTTTATTTTGGAGTTGACGAACCCGTGTCCCTTGGCCATCTCGCGCAAACGGTTGCCGGAGGAATATATCTCCGCGCCGATTTCTTTGGCCAAGAGCCGCGCCTGCGTGCCTTTCCCCGCACCCGGCCGCCCCATCATCAAAAAAGTTTTTATCTCCTGCACAACTTAATACTCCCGTATAGAGAGCTGTGCGTCAATGCGGCGGGCGAGGTCCAGAATTACCGAGACGACTATAAGGAGCGCAGTGCCTCCAAGCGCAAGCGTTTGTATCCCGGTAACCGACTGCATGATTATCGGGAGCACTGCGATAACGCCGAGGAAAAGCGCTCCGACGAAGGTGATGCGGGTAATCACCCTGCCTAGATACTCCGTGGTCGAGCCGCCGGGGCGGACACCGGGTATAAAGGCGCCGTTTTTCTGCAAGTTTTCCGCTATTTGGTGCGGGTCGAATGTGACCGCCGTATAAAAATAGGTAAAGAGGAATACAAGCAGGAAGTACAGCATGCCGTAGACCGGCAGATTATTGAGCACGCCTAAAATAAAGCCGGATACGGCCGAGAGTGCGCCTATAGTCGAGCTTGCAAAAAAGGTGGCGAACATCTGCGGCAGGAGCAGGAACGAAAGGGCAAATATTATGGGTATGACGCCGGCCTGATTAAGCCGGAGCGGCAGGTACGTGGACGAGCCTCCGAAGAACTTCATCCCCCGTACGCGCTTGGCGTATGTGACAGGAACCGGCCTCTCGGCCTCGGTTATCGCGACGACCGCCGCCGTGACTAAGAGCGCGGCGGCTATGAATCCCAAATAAACGGGTATTTGCGCCGCGTCGAATGTAAAGAGCGCTTGGGCGATGTCCTGCGGCAGTCTTGCTACGATGCCAGCAAAAATTACGATGGACACACCGTTGCCGAGCCCATATTCCGATATGAGCTCGCCTATCCACATAAGCAGAACGGACCCGGCTGTAACGACAATAAGATTAATGGCGAAGCTAAGCGGCGAGAGGTCAGGCATTATTCCCTGCCGCTCGAGTAAAATAAGCAGGGAAAAGCCCTGAATAATGGCGATGGGGAGCGTTAAGAGGCGCGAGTATTGGGAGAATTTTTTCCGACCTATCTCGCCTTCCTCCTGATAAAGCTGTTTGAAGCGCGGGATCATCATGGTAAGTAGCTGCATAACTATGGATGCGGTGATGTAGGGCCCCACGCCGAGCATCATTATTGAGAGCGAGGAGAGACCGCCGCCGGAGAACAGGTTCAGGAGCCCGAAAAATTGATTACCCTGCAGAAAAAGCTGTAGCTGCGCCGCATTGACGCCGGGTATGGGTATGACCGCAAAGACGCGGAATATCGCAAGCGCCCCGATGACGAAGAGCAGGCGGTTGCGCAATCCGGCGTCGGAGAATAAGAGCGCCAGTTTTTGGGTAAATGACATAAGTTATCGGATCGAGCCTCCCGCTTTTTCTATTTTTGCGCGAGCCTTGGGCGAGACGGCGCAGTCCGAGACCGACAGATTTTTTGTAATATCGCCGTCTCCCAAAATTTTTACGGCCGGAACGGAACCCTTTCGCGCGCGGATAAGCCCGCGCTCGGCCAGAATTTTCGGGCTGACCGCGGCGCCTGAGTCGAAGAATTTTTCCAAAACGCCCACGTTGACCACGGCCGCAGCCTTAGCGATGCGCCGCACTCTGTAGCCGCGGAGTTTTGGCAGTTTTTTTATCTTCTCGCGAACGTCGGGGCGGATGTGGTGACCGGCGCGAGCCTTTTGGCCCTTGGTGCCTCGGCCGGAAGTTTTTCCCTTGCCCGACGCGCGGCCGCGGCCTATGCGCTTTGACGTTTTGCGCCCTGTTTTTGGTTTTAACTCGTGGAGTTGCATATGTTTAGGCTTTGAGTTTTTTCAAAGCTTCGATTGCTGCACGGGCGTTGTTCAGGCCGTTTTTGCTTCCGGAATGTATCTTCGCGACCGTGTTGGAAATGCCCGCCAGCTCGAGTACTGGGCGCACCGACGAGCCTGCGACGAGCCCGCGCCCGGGAGCGGGCATAATGGAAACGAGCGAGGCGGCGGACTTGGCACTCACGTCATGAGCTATCATGCCGCCTTCCCCAAGCTCCACTGTAATGAGATTCTTCTTCGCGTCGCGAACGGCCTTTTCTATTGCCTGCGTCGTGTCGCCGGCCTTCCCCAGCCCGACCCCGACTTTGCCTTTTCGGTTGCCTATGATAAGAGCGGCAGAGAAAGAAAATCGCCGTCCGCCGGCCATGACTCGCGCCACGCGCCTTATCGCAATGAGCCGCTGGTCAAACTCGCTACGCGCCCGCGGCGGGCGCGCAGAGGTTCTGCGGGCCGAGCGCCCGCGTCTCTCTCTTGCGCGCGGCTCTTTTGGCTCTTCCCGCGGGGTTTCCGGAGAGGCGGCCGTCTCCGGAGCTTTTGCGTCTTCCGCCGCCACGACCTCTTTTTCGTCAGTATCAGCCATAAAATAATTAAAATTTGAGACCGCTCTCGCGCGCGGCGTCGGCAAGCTTTTGTATGGAACCGGCGTAGCGGAAGCCACCGCGGTCAAACACCACCCGCTCGATGCCGGCCGCCATCGCGCGTGCGGCTATCTCTTTGCCAAGCCCCGCGGCGTCCGCCATTTTACCGGACGCAAGCGTCTTGCCGGCGTCGTCGTCTATTATCTGCGCCTCCAGATAGCGGTTGGACTTGTACACGCACAGGCGCGGGCGCAGGGCGGTACCAAATACACGCGCGCGGATGCGGCCATGTCTGCGCTGTCTTCCGATGGTTTTTGAAATTGCTTTGTCCATATTTATTTAGAATATTCTAGGCCGCTTTCTTGCCCTGCTTTCGGCGGACCACCTCCCCCTCGTACCGGATACCCTTTCCTTTGTATGGCTCTGGCTTCTTTAGGGCCCGTACGTTCGCGGCGAACTGCCCCACCGTCTCCTTGTCGGCTCCAGATATCGCCAGTGTGTTCTTTTCTGCCATCACCGCGAGTCCGTCAGGGATGGAGAGCTTAACCGGATGGGAAAAGCCCAGAGACAAATTGAGAATCTTTCCACCCTGCACGTCCCATTTGTATCCCACACCCTCGATCAATAGCTTCTTTTGAAAGCCCTCCGTCACTCCGCGAATCATGTTGCGCACGTGGGCGGCGCATGTGCCAAGCGCGGCGCGCGCCTCGATGCTTTTTGACATTGCGGTCACCTGAACGCCCTCCGGGGTTACCTTGACCGCAATAGCGCGGTGCATCGGTCGCGCGAGCGTGCCCTTGGGTCCCTTAACGGAGAAAGAATTGCCTGACACAGACACCTCGGTTTTAGGCGGGATTGCTATTGGTCGTTTTGCAAGACGTGACATAAAAATTTATTTATAGTGAGTGGAGTCGAACTACCATATTTCGAAGAGCGCTTCGCCGCCTGTGCGCTTTTGCCTGGCCTCCTTGCCTGTCATGACTCCCTCCGGCGTCGAGAGCACCAAGGTCCCGTAGCCACGCTTGACTGGACGCAGGTCGCGCACTCCCAAGTATATGCGGCGCGACAGTTTGGAGATCCTTTTAACACCCGATATCGCGGAGCGGCCGTTCTTATAAAGGAGCGAGAGCGTCAAAGTATTGTTCTTTTTGTCTGCGCCGGCAAGGTATCCCTCTCTCTTGAGGATTTTCGCGATGGAGATCTTCATCCGCGAATGCGGGATGCCGACGTGCGTCTTACCCGCGCGGGAGGCGTTTTGCAGCCTTATAAGCAAATCTGATATTGGGTCATTTACCATGAGGATTTTCTAATGCCGGGGATAAGCCCCTCGCTCGCAGCCTCGCGAAAACAGGCGCGGCACATTCCGAAGTCGCGCATGAACGCGCGCTTGCGCCCACAGCGAAAGCAGCGGCGAACCACCCTGCTTTTGAATTTCGGGGTGCGGTTTGAGCGCGCAACTGTCGACTTTTTTGCCATGCGTTAATCAAAAAGCCCCTTCGGGCTTTCGCGCCAAAATATATCACGTCGCGCTTGCGAGCGCAAATAATTTGACATACCGGATATTAAAAGTTATAAAGAAAAAAGAAAATAGCGCCCGCTTGCCACTCTTTTGTGGCGAGCGGGTTTTATTGTTTCTTGGCAGTTGTTCCGGAAAAACCTCTGGGAGTTTTTTGTGGTCCTCCTTTTAGGAAAGGAGGTTTACAAAAAATACCAAAAGTCCTTACAGGGATTAATCTTTCTTAAGTAAGGGTCCTCTTTTCCCCCTAAAAGGGGATGTCATCTGGATTGATGTCATCCTCTCCACCACCAAATATATCGTCCAGAGGGTCTGGTTCTACAGGCTGAGCAGGCACCACTGGTGTTTCAGATACCACAGGTACTGGGTCGGAAAGGAATATTTTGACTGGCTCAAATGCCGCCGGCCATTCTGTGGTCTTTTCTGCCCACTCATGAGCTTGCTGGATTTTCTTTGCCTCATCCTTACTGAAAATAAGGTCAGCATAATTGGATTTAAGGAACTTTTCGAGGTTGCCCTCAATTTCCAAACCCCGTCCGGATGTCTGGGCCTCAGCAAGTAGCTCATGCGGGGCCTCGTCATCGCCATCCCATACGGAAAAGTAATTCAAACCTAGTAGTTTACATACTCCAGTAAAGTAAATAACCCCACCCTTACCACTACAATCGATTATAGATATGCCAGACCTATTGAGGTCAATCCCCCACTTTTCTTTGCATAGTGTTTCCCAAAGAATCTTGTCGGACGGCCCCTCAACTAGAAGTGTTTTCTTTGCAAAAAATATTTCGTTTCGATGGGTATTGAAGTGAGAATAAATCTTATATTGAGTATCTTGTAAGAAATCCTTCGTAATAACCGAGTTTTTATCCAAAACGTAAGTACCTTTTTCATCGTCTTTTTGCAATATCTCAATTTCATGAGCCCTGAATGCACTCACAAAGTTAGGATTATGAGTGGTATAAAAGATTTGGCCATTTTTGGAAAGCTCTTGAAAACTTTCGTAAAGTGCTCGCTGAGCTTGAGGGTAAAGATATATTTCCGGCTCTTCTATTCCAAATATTACCCGTCCTCCCATAAGTTCGGCGTAGGTTTGGAATATTGATATGAGAATGAGATTTTGGAGACCACTTCCCAAGTCCTCCGCATCAAATACTTGACCGTTCTTCTCTGTTACTTGAATTTGCAGAGTCTTATAAAACCAGTTGAGGTTGTAGATATTTAATTCGGGCTCAAACTTGTTTGCCAATCCAACGCTGTTCTGCACACAATTGCGTTTGAATGTTTCAACAAACTTACTAAAGGTGGTGGCAGATGGATCGAAATCTTTCTCAATAAACTCTTTGGCCGGTTTAATTATTTCTTTCAACTCTGCTTTTAATTTTTCCTCATCGCCACCATATGCTGCAATATAATTTGCATGCACCTCTTTCATTAGCTTGCCAAGTAATGTCCACCCCGTCACCCTCATCTGGTCGGATAGTTCTCTTTGAGAAGGGATGTAAATAAAGTGGCACTTCTTTTTAAAATCCTCACTTAAAAACTTTCCGTCGGGTGTTGTCGAAACCTTGCAAGTTAACTCTGGCCTAAGAGTCATACGGAGCTGTACTCCTTCAGCAACAATCTCTCGTCCGTAATTGTCCGAATACTTTATGGGAGTTGAAAAGGTCGCCTCTATTTCTATTGGCTCGTTGGGGTCATTGAAAAGTTCCCTCGAAATCTTTCCTTTCGTTGCCCACGATTCCCCAAGCAGTAAGTCCAGAGCCTTTAATACATTGGTCTTTCCAACACTATTTGGCCCAAGCAGACTGCATAGATTTTCGGGGAATAGTTCTAGCTCCTTGATAGAGCGGAAGTTCTTTATGTAGAGGTATTTAATCATTAGGAGCCTTTAGGCACCCACATTGTAGTGCTTCCCCTGGGGAAAAGCGATAAGGCCTGACAGGCCATTTTATGTAGCTACACCAGCACCTTCGGCGTAAACATTTCAGGGTTCGACTGCATAAGGGTGGCCCGACGTTCCTTCTCCGTGATGGTAGGGATTTTATGCACCAGCGGAAAGGACTTGCCCTCCTTGGTCTCGGCATCCAGTGGGAATTTGAAGGCTACCTCCACATGGTCGTCTTTGGCGTGGAGGACTACCCGCTCTACAAAGTAGGAGACGATTTTCGCCTTTTCTTCGTAGGACACTTTGTCCAAGCGATCTTTGATTTGCTCGTATGCCTTGGCTACCGCCTTCTGGCGGTCGGTAATCTCTTTTTTGCTCAACAAGGTTTGGCGGAGGCGGACATCCTCATCCTTTAGTCTCTGCTCGTCGAGCTTAAACTCCGCTTGATAGGATTTGTACTTTTGCTTGTCTATTTGTTCGCTGACGTAGAGGTCGTCCACCCTATCGCGTCTTTTACGTATGGTATCCAGCTCCTGGGCAATATCGTGAAGGCGTTGCTTGACCGGCAGAGGGTCAGATTCCTTATAGATGTATTTCTCCAAAGGTCGGGTCATGTTCTTCGGATTCTTCAATATATCTCTGAGAAAATCCCAAATGGGCTCCAGGCGTGCCTCGGAGTAGTTAGGACACCACTGGCACCGTGCTGTCTTGCCTAGGGCATCGTCCTTGCGGTAGGTGCCGTGGTAGTAGCGGCCACCCTCATGAGCCCCCAGTTCTCTAGCAGGCTGGAATCCCCCGAACATCTTGTGCTTGCATTGGCTACACCAGATGATTTTGGAGAATAGATATTCACGCTTGCAGTTGCGTTTAGCAAACTCACGGTTGTGTGTAAGTTGGCGCTTGGCGGCCTCGTACATCTCCACGGTGATAATAGGCTCGCAATGTTGCTCTATCCAGTCCTCTTTAGGCCGGAGGCGGGTTGGGTCGGTGACGCTGGTCAATCCGTTGAACGGCTTTTTATACTTGCGGTAGTAGAAGGTACCCGTGTGCGTTTCGTTGGCCAACACGCGCCGCACGGTAAAGGGTCGCCAGATGTTATGTGTCTCCTTGGTTTTGATTTTGGTCGACCACGGCGCCGGCACCTTCATTGCGTTCAATCGGCGCTCTATTTCATGGACGGCGAGCTTGTCGTCTACCGCCCACTTAAATATCTGCTTCACAATCTTGGCTTCTTGCAGATTTATATCCAGCCTACGGCTGGTCTTATTGACCACATACCCGAAAGGGGCAGTGGAGCCCACCCACTTTCCCGACTTGGCTGCCTTTATCCGGCCGTTGGTCGTCCTCTCCCGAATCATTTCCTTTTCCAACTCAGCAAAAGTGCCTACTAAGTTGAAGCTGGCTTTACCGAACGAAGTAGTGGTGTCAAACGGTTCCGTAACAGAGCGGAAGGCAACACCTAAGCTGTCTAGTTCATGGATGATGTTTACCAGTATGCGGAGGTTGCGAGCCAAGCGGTCAGTTTTGTACACCACCACGACATCAAACTCCCCACGTTTAGCTGCCTCGAACAATGCACTGAGGCCGGGACGTTTTTCAACTGGCAGTCCGCCGGATATTTCGTCCTTGTAGATATTCCCCTCGGCGACCACATATCCTTGCGATTCGCACCAGGACTTTACGCGCTCTTCTTGGACTTGGAGACCGTAGTGCCCCTCGGAATTTTGTTCTTCTGTACTAACACGCAGATACTCGGCGCCTCGTTCCTTCTTTTTTACTGGCTGTGGAGAATCATGTTCCATTTTTTGACTGACAAACTTTCAGCAGGTCTGCGAGTGAGACACCTTCTAGCTTTTCCGACCTCAGAGAAATCAGCTCTCTTACAAGGTCTTCTCGGGACAGCGCTTGAATGCGCTGAATTTCGTCTGCTATAAGGTAATCTCGTAAAGCTTCAGGGTCGTTCATGACTAGCTGTTAATATTTTACCATACTTTAGGTTAGTTGTAAATAGTTGGTAAGGCTATGGTCATTTTGGATAGGCCGGAATAGTTTCTTTTTCTGATTTCTGGAGTCGGAAAAAAGTCGTTCATTTCCCCTTTTTTCCTCTTCCAGAAATCCTTTCAGAAGGACTAGCTATCCATTTTTGGAAAAATGGAAAACTGTATATTATATTCTGATTATTATTTATTGTTTATATATTGTGGGTACCATTTTGACTACAAATGGCCGTTCATATTGTTTAGCCCTAGTGCCAAGATGAATACGTTTGTGGCCTTAATGAACACAGTTGACTCAAAAGAGTCGTTGCTCTTCTTCCCCCTCCCCTTTTGTCTCCTCTATCTCCCCCTCCTTTAACTCATCGTCAAACACCAGACGAAATGTGGAGGGTCGATTCTGATTCCGTTCAACAGTGATGTAGCCACCGTTTTCAAGCTCCTTGATTGCTCTGCGGACCTGGGAGCCCGACAACCCTGTCCCCCGGTTGTTCCACTTACCCCGGATTCCATTCCTGAACTGTGACAGCGCTATTGTGTCCTCATCTTTTTCCCAGCCTATTGTTTGCCGAATGATAAAGTCCAGAACTTTTTGGCCCGACCCTGACAAGTCGGCCCAAAATTCGGTAAGCATATTGGGGTATTGAGTAAACCCGTACTCTTCGTCCCATTCATGGGGAAAGCCAGGGAATCTGCGTCCCGACGCCCTATCCTTTTTCATCATAAGGATTGACGTTATCGCCAGCGGGTTTACTGCGTCGTATGCCGATGAAGTCATAATGGGCATCTCTGTAACGGCAAGCGCCACAGAGTTCACCGTGACCATATCTACTACGCAACATCCACTTCACTCTGTCTTTTGCAAGCAACCTATCACATCCGGCACAGCGGTTGCGATTTTGTCGCCAGAAGTCAGGATTTTCTTTAAGGAATTCTAGGACAGCGGTAGGTGTAATTTTTGGCATAGGATTTTATCTACCAGCTAGTAAGTTTCTGACGAACTCATTTTGTTTGCTAATGAAGTCACCCTCAATAGCCTCTTTTTGACCGCAGTCGCCGCATATATAACCGTGTCCGTACCTGGAGACTGAATTTAGAGCTAGGTCATCATGGGGTCGGTTCCAGCAACCGGGGCAAGGATCAATTTTGTGTAAGTTTGACATCGTCATTCAGACTACTTTTTAATGGCTTTGTTTTTTCGGTTTTATCCGTGCCAAGTAAAAGGCAGAAAAGTTGCTCCCACGCTCTTTCAGATTCAAGCTCGACCAGGGATTCATTTTTAATTTCTGCTTTCTGCGAGGACACTTTGACACTCTAGCTTTCGTCAAACCTGTTTGTAAAAAGTTATCTGGTGTTTTCATTCATGTACTTCCAACTAGGGACAGATATACATGGAAATACGTCAAAAATGACCATATAAAAATGGCTTCAATCAAAGTCTTTTTAGAGGGTATTTACGACCGTCCTGTTCCTATGTCCTAGCGATGGAGTAATCCACAGCCAATAAAACCTATAAACCCCTTACTTTCCAACGTTCTGAGACGTCTCTAGACGTCTAGAGAGACATTCTGTAAGTCAGGGTAAAGAATACTATTTGTAAACTTCAAGCGAACCACCGAAAGATGTAATCTCCGCAACTTTCTCGTTGGAGTAGGCGTCGCGTACCTCGAAATGCTGATAGCCTGTGATTTGTTTTTTGAGAGTACCTATTTTTGCAAGAAAATCTTTCTTGAACTGCACTGTTTGTATGTACCAAGCCGTGTCGGCATAAACTACTGCTGCACTATCTGAAAACTCATATGTGGTAATGAGTCTAGCTTTTTTAGCAAGAGACATTACTCTATTTAATTGCTCCTGTGCGGCAGCTTTCGCTTCTGGAGTAACTTCCTGTGATTGGACTACAGATGTAGAAGCCGAAGGAGTCATAATCCATGCTCCCAGGTTTGCAACACCAACTATTGCCCATATAGACACTAGCAGCGTCAGCACTCCGCCCATCAGGTTCTTCCTCTCTTTATTTGGGTGCAACTTCGGTATTAAAAAAACTCCGCAAGCAAGGGTAGCCGCACTTACTATAAGTAGTCCCCAAAGAAAACCCAACCATACCCCAAGCACGGCCAATAGGATTAATAAAACTAAGAATCCGACCAGATATGCAACCGGAACTAATACCCACTTTTTTACCGCATCCATTTTTGTTTCTTACTCCAGTAATTCTGGTGGGTGAGAAAACACAAAGCCCGCCACCAGGAGGCCTTGCGGCCTTATAGGAGTTTCCCCCTATAACATGAGGCATGCCCTGAATGACGGGTTTTCTATGCCTCATGATTTTCGGCCTTGCCCAACAGTTAAGCTATTGGGGTTAGGCCCTTTTTATTCAGTTGTACCGATATGGTAATACCTCCTCTCCTAGAAGTAAAACTATGCAGGGATAATGGAAACCATACACTGACCCCTTCCCAACGTTCTGAGACGATTGTAGACGCCTAGGGAATCGTCCTAGGGGATAATCTACTGTTCAAGAAGCAAGGAGTACTGAACGCCTTGCCCTGCCGAAGCAAAGGCGGCGATAGCCAACTTCCCATCCACCACTGCGAAGTAGTTATATCCGTAAAATCCTTGGCCAATTTTTTTACCGTCGTACCACAACGCCTTATCTCCGCCCTCTTGTGTCCAGAACAATAATTTCTCTCCAAAAAAGCCGAATGGGTTGCTGCTACAGCCTTCATATACTTTTTCCCCATCAAGATATATTGGACCGTGCACTACGCCTCTGCATTGCTTGCTACCGTCATCAATCTGTACAACCACTCTCCCGCCCTTTGAAACATCCACATTGCGGACACTTCCTGACATAACCGGCCCAACCGCTTGTCCTCCTACCATAAGCTGGGAGGTTCCGTCGGGATTTGCAGCAATATACGCAAGTTGGCCTTTGATGTTATAGGGTCCAGCCTCATATGAGGAGCCTGTGCCGATTTCTGTGCCCTCATAGACAATGACTGTCTTGCCATCCTTTTGGGCAGAAAAGGCGAGTTTCCCATCAATCAAAACATGGTTTTGTATTTGCCCATATCCAAAGCCATACTCTTTTCCGTCGACCACGAGCAAGGTTCCATTTCCATTTACCCCTTCAAACACCAAGTGACCATCCTCATCTTTTATCCACTCGACTCTGCCATAGCGGCCACCCACTTGTTTTCCGTCAAATACTACATATTGCCCGCCATTAATATTCGTATCGGCAGCGTAGGCAAGCTTCCCCTGTATTGACGTGGGTCTCCCCGCCCCGTCGGCCTCTCTACCATATTCTTTTCCGTCGTACACCACAAAATATTTTTTTCCTATTTCCGCTACAAAAGCGAGCTTGCCGCCTATATCAGTTGGTTGGCTTGCCCGGTTATAAGATGTCCCAAACTCCTGTCCGTCCCAAACGATAATTTCTTTATCGCCTTTGTATGCCTCATACGCGAGTTTTCCTCCAACCTCTGCAATCGGCAGAATACCCACTTTTTGATAAGCACCACTCACCACCTGGCCATCATATGCCACCCCCGAAGTGCCATCATTATTTTCAAATGCGTAGGCCAACTTTCCTCCTACCTCGTGGAGGTCTTTAATTTGTTTGTAGTCAGTCTTAACAATAGTAAAAGTCCCTGAGTTACCCGAATTTTGAGCGGCATTCTCAGAGGCCGCGATAGCAGAAGTGTTAAGAAGACAGTCTGCTTTTGCTCGACTGCTGTATACCAAATTACAAAGCCATTGCTGGTGGGTAGCAGTGGCAATCGGTGCGGCAAGCCCAAATATATAGAGCGCAAAAATAATCATGACCCCCATAACCGCATAACGAAACTGTATGGCTAATGGAGAAGGTGCCTGAGATGGTTCTTCTGGAGATGAGCGGGTTGAGTAAATAAGAAGCCCCATGCAGATAAGCAGACCGACGTATAAAATCTGTATGGAAGTAATAAAAAAGATAGAGAATATCAATCCTACTGCAAAGGAAACATCATCCGCCACTGTATGTGCGTAACCAACAAGTAGTACATTTGTAATTCCAAGCGCTAAAAAGACGAGGAGTAGATACAGCGACGTGCCGAAGAAAAATCCCTGCACCGGTCTATTTTCCTTTCTGTATATATTCCGTCCCCATCGCCAGCTAATTAAAATCAATATAAGACTAACCACTACAGCAGGAAGCAGGAATAGTGCATATCCACCCATTTCTGGATTAGTAAACAGAGCAAAGATAGACACCGGGGCGGAAGTAACTTGGCTTATTCCAAGATACGTCAAAATAGCAATTGCTACACCAGCGGCAATTAATAACCAATACGAATGATGATGTTTGGGAGGAGTGGACGGTGTGAAAGACTGAGGTGGACTAGCCGGAGTAGTAGGGACAGGGTTGGGTTGTTGGGGAGGCATAGTTGTATGAAATCTACACCTAAATTGTACCACCACGAATTAAGGAAAGGCATCTGCCTATCAACAGAGAGTGAGCCCAAAATATGGAATTAGTTTCCTCCGATGGTACCCCAGTGGTTACGTCTCGATAGGCAAGACTTAACGTCTCAGGAACAATTATGAAGTTTTGAGACCGACCAAGGAAATATCCTTGTAGGCCAATATATAACGTTATTTTTGCGAAACGTCCTTCTTGAACGGGAAGCCGAGGTGTTGGAGGTAGGCCTTGGCGATTTTTTTGTCCTTGGCGGAAGTTACGACCGTTACGCCGATGCCGAAGACGTCCTTCAGCTCCTCGTCGGAGGTCTCGGGGAAGACGGCATGCTCGCGCATGCCGAGCGTGTAATTGCCCATCTCGTCTATGCCGGCGGATCGCAAGCCCTTGAAATCCTTGGTGCGCGGCAAGGCTATATGGATAAGCCTGTTAAGAAAGTCCTGCATCCTTTTGCCGCGCAGAGTTATCTGATAGCCTACCGTGTCGCCGGTGCGGGTCTTATAGCTCGCTATGGACTTTTTGGCGCCCCGAGGCACCGCCTTTTGTCCAGTTATCTTTGCCAGACGGTCGGCGATGAGTTCCGTTTTTTTCTTATCCTTCATAAACTTGCCGATGCCCGCGGAAACCACTACCCTTTCTATGCGTGGCGTTTGCATGGCATTTTTCCACTCAAACCCCTTCTTGAGCGCTTCGAATGCCTTTTTTTGCTTTTGCTGTATCAGTTCCATTTTTTATTTTTTTGCCTTAACGTTGGACGCTTGTATGGGATGATGTACTTCTACAATCTGCCCCCGCTGTCCAGCACGTCGCGGCTTTGCATGCTTCTTGCGCATGCCGACACCCTCGACAAGCACAAGATTGTCCTTCGGAAACACACGGAGAATTTTGCCGCTCTTGCCTTTGTCGTTGCCGGTTATCACTGTAACCGTATCGCCTTTCTTTACGTGTAATTTCATGTTCATAAGTTTTTTCCTGAAAATTTACCCTGAGCTTGTCGAATGGTTAAACAACCTCGGGGGCGCGGGAAATAATCGTCTGGTATCCGAGTTCCTGCAATTCGCGCGGTATGGGTCCGAAGATGCGCCCTGCGCGCGGCTCTTTGGGATTCTTGCCGGCGCCCTCGATTATGACGACCGCATTGTCATCAAATCGAACATAGGAGCCGTCGCGGCGGCGGAAGGGCTTGCGTTGTCGCACCACTACAGCGCGCAGAATGTCCTTCTTTTTTATCTGCTTGCGCGGCTCCGCGGTCTGCACCGATAGGATGACGACCTCGCCTATTTCCGCATACCGTTTTTTAGACGAACCGGGTATTTTGAAAATGCGTCCTATCTTGGCGCCGGAGTTGTCGGTAATATTCACGAGAGATCGGTCTTGTATCATAAATGTTTACTGCTCGAACACTATCTCGAAGTGCTTGGTTTTGGACAGCGGGCGGCAGGAGCGTACGGTAACTTTGTCCCCCACTTTGGCGCGGCCACCCGCATTGTGCGCCATAAGGCGAGTGGTTTTCTTCATGTATTTTTTGTACTTAGGGTGCTTGACATAGCGCGAGACGGCGACCACAGCGGTGCTCTGCATTTTATCCGACACGACAACGCCCTTAAATTCTTTTAGTTTAGTTTCCATGTGAGTTAAAGGTTAAACCTTGGGAGTCCTGGCGTTAAGGCTTAACCTTGTCAGCGCCCGCGCTATTTCCTTGCGCAAGACGCGCGCCAGTTTGACATTGCGATTTTTACTGCCGGCTACGGCAAAACGCAAGGCCCGCAATTCCTCGCGTTTTTGCGCGACGAGCTTATTCAGGTCTTCCTGCGTGTGCTTTGTAAGGTCGAGTTTTTTCATATCAACGCCTTGATACCACGGCAACCTTAAGCGGGAGCTTCTTGCCGGCCTTTATCAGGGTCTCGATCGCTTGCCCATCTGGCACGCCATCAACCTCAAACAGTATCCGCCCCGGCCATATCTCGACCTCGTAGCCTACAGGGTCGCCCTTGCCCTTGCCCAGCTTTACCTCCGGAGGCTTCTGCGTGTAGGGATGATCGGGGAAGATGCGCACCCATTGCTTGCCTGTCTTTCCCAAATTGCGCGCTATGACCTTGCGCGCGCTCTCTATCTGGCGCGCGCGCACGCGCGCGTGGGTAATCGCCTTAAGACCGTGACTGCCGAAGGAAACAGCAACGCCACGCGTAGCGACCTTTGCCTTTTTGGGGTTGCGGCGCATTGTGTGCCATTTGCGGAATTTTACTTTTTTCGGGAATAGCATGTTTTTATTTGGAGCCCTTGCCCTTATCGGCGAACACGTCGCCTTTGTATATCCAAACCTTGATGCCTATGACGCCGAGCGGCAAGTTCGCGCGCTCGCGCGCGTAGTCGACGTCGGCGCGAAGGGTCTGCAGTGGTATACGCCCCTTTTTAAGATGCTCGGTGCGCGACATACTGCCGCCGCCCAGCATTCCGGATATGCCGACGCGCACGCCTTTGACATCGCGATTCGCCATTACCTTTTCCACAGTCTGTTTGAGCACCCTGCGAAAAGGAAGGCGCTTCTCAAGACCCTCCGCGACCATGTACGCCACTATTGCCGCGCTGCTCTCGGGCGAGCGTATCTCCTCCACATCGAGCCGAAGCTCCGGCACATTGAGGCCGCGCTTCTGCAAAAATCGCATGATGGAATTTTTGAGCTTCATCGAACCCTCGCCGGAGCGTCCGATTATCAGGCCAGGCCGGCTAGTCTTGATGATGACGCGCAAAGCGCCGCGGCTGCGCTCCAATTCGATACCGCCGATATACATCCCGCGCAGCTCCTTCTGCAAAAATTCGCGCAGAAGGATGTCCGCCTTTAGGTTGTCTTGGTATCCCCTTCCAGTGGCAAACCAGCGATGCCGCCAGTCGCGAAGAATACCGAGACGATGCGAAAATGGATTAACTACCTTGCTCATGTTTTTGTGATTTCGGGTCCGATTTTTTTGAAAGCGAAAGCGTGATGTGAGAAGCCTTTTTTCTTATCTGGCTGCCACGGCCACGCGCTCGGGGCATAAGACGTTTGAAGACCACTCCTCCGCCTACTTCTATCTTCGAAATATAAAGATCGCTTGCAGGCATGTTTGCATTCGCCACCGCGGAGCGTATTAGTTTTGCCATGGACTCTGCGCCGCGCTTGGGGAGCAACGAGAGGAGGCCTAGCGCGCGGTCCGCGCGCTTGCCGCGGACCGTATCGGCGATAAGGCGCACTTTGCGTGGCGCCTGTCTGTAGTTCTTTAGTTTTGCGGTTGAGGCTTGCATAAATTTCTTAATTTATCCTGAGCAAAGTCGGAGTATTATTTCTTTGCCGCATCGGAGGCCGTCTTGGCCGCCTGCGCGGCCGCTATCTCCGCCTCCTTTTGCTTTTGCTCAAGCTCCTTCTGTATCTTGCCGCCATGGCGGAGGAACTTCTTCGTTGGAGAAAATTCGCCGAGCCTGTGTCCGACCATGTCCTCGGTAACCAATACCTCGATATGCTGCCTGCCGTTGTATACGCCGAATTTAAAGCCCACGAACTCGGGTGGTATCATCGAGCGCCGCGCCCACGTCTTAATTACGCCGGCATCGTCCGGCTTTTTGCCCCCCACTTTTTTGAGGAGTTTCCCGTCTACATATGGGCCTTTGCTTAGCGATCGTGACATATCCTTAAATAAATCCCGCGGAGCGGGATTCAAAGATAGTACTAAAAATACCCGCTTCAGGCAAGCCTTTACGACTTCTTGCGCTTGCCGACCTTGCGGCGGGAAACTATCAGATAATTGGAATATTTCTTCGGGCGCCTTGTCTTCTGTCCCTTGCCGGCGGGCTTGCCCCAAAGGGTTTTGGCGCGACGCAATCCGCGACCGCTTCTTCCCTCGCCGCCGCCGTATGGATGGTCCACCGGATTCATCGCGCTGCCGCGCACCGTGGGGCGCACCCCCATCCAGCGCGAGCGCCCCGCCTTGCCGATTTTCACCAAATGATGCTCCTCATTGCTTACCTGTCCTACTGTCGCCCAGCATGTTTCAAGGACTTTCCTGACCTCCGAGCTTGGCATTTTAAGATCCACATATCCTACGTCGCGAGCGAGGACCTCGATGTTGGCGCCCGCGGCTCGGCCCATCTTGCCGCCCTGCCCCGGCTTGAGCTCCACGTTGTAGACGAACGCGCCTATCGGTATGCCCTTGAGCGGCAGGCGGTTGCCTGGTGATACGGGCGCGGACTCCGTGGTTTCTATAGCGTCCCCAGCTTTTACCGACTGCGGTAGAAGAGCATAGCGTCTCTCTCCGTCGCGATAAAGGAGCAGGCCGATGAATCCGGAGCGGTTCGGGTCATATTCCACCGTTTCTACCCGCGCGGGCACGCGCTTCTGGTACGAAAAATCAATGTCGCGGAAAAGGCGCTTGTGCCCGCCGCCCTTGTGGCGGACGCTTATGCGACCGTTGCTTCGGCCTACATGGCGTTTGCGGCCGGCTGTGAGCGGCTTATAGGGTTCCTGTGCCGTGAGCTTCCCCTTGAAAGTCGTCGTCGAGAAATGCCGGCGCGATTTGGTGTATGGCTTGTAGGTCTTCATAATTTTTCTTAAAATTACCCTGAGCTTGTCGAATGGTTAAATTATCTCAATTTTGTCGCCCTTTTTAAGATATACGTAGGCTTTTTTGCCGCCTGCGGTCATGCCACCTTTTTTATTGCCGCGAGCATGCACTTTTTTGCGCGCCACTCGGGCGATGCGCACAAGCCGCGGCTTCACTTTGAATATCTCGCGTACCGCATTCGATATCTCGCGCTTGTTCGCGAACGGGGAGACGTTAAAGACATAGCAGTCGCGCTCGGAGAGGTGGGCGCCCTTTTCCGTAACGCGCGGCGAGAGCAGGATTTTTGACGGATGCTTGATCATATCTTTTTAGAGAAAATATCTATCGCTATTTTGGGGTCTGCAATAATCAACTGCTTTTTGGAGAATACGGAGACCGGATTGAGGTTGCGGACATCCTCTACCGCAACATTGCCGAAATTGCTGAAGCTCCGCGCCGTCGGCATATGCGCCGCGGGCAGGGCTACAAGCGCGGCATTTCTCTTTCTACTTATTTTGAGCGCGGAAAGAAACGCGAGAGCCTGTTTTGCCTTGGGCACCTTAAACGAGAGCGAATCCATAAAAACGATTTCCCCGTCCTTGAATTTGCGCGAGAGCGCGACGAACAAAGCCTTCCGGCGCATGGAGCGACTTATTTTTTTGGAATAGTCCTTTTCCGCACGCGGACCGTGCGCGACCCCTCCTCCCCGCCATATCGGCGAGCGCCGAGAGCCGTGCCTCGCGCGGCCGGTACCCTTTTGGCGCCAGGGCTTACGCCCGCCGCCGCGCACCTCGCCGCGGCCCTTTGTGTGCGCCGTGCCCGCGCGCGCGTTGGATTGCATCGAGGTAATTACCTGATGAATCAAATCGGCGTTCCACTTCAAGCCGAAAATATTCTCGGGCAACTCGATTTTTCCCGCCTCTTTGCCTTGCATGTTGTAAACTTTCGCTTCCATAATTTTTAACCTTTTATCTCAACAAGCGTTCCTCTCCGGCCCGGTATCGCGCCGGAGATTACCATTTCGTTCGTTTCCGGGTGTACCTGCAGGACCGACAGATTGCGCACCGTCACGCGCTCTGCACCCATGCGGCCCGCCATGCGTATGCCCTTGGCAACCCTGCCGCCTGCGCGGCCACCAGAGCCGCCGATGGCTCCGGGCTCCCGCTCGCTGTGTTTCTGTCCGTGACTACGCGGACCTCCGTGGAAGCCGTGGCGCTTAACAACGCCTTGGAACCCTTTGCCTTTGGATATTGCGGAAATCTCCACCGTGTCGCCCGGAGAAAAAACAGATACATCTATGGCACTGCCGACTTCCGGCGCCTCTCCGCGAGGTCGAATCTCGCGGAAATGCCTCAAGGCCTTGCCTCTGGCGTGCCCGAGCTGGGCCTTATTGACCCGCGATTCTTTTGTAGAACCGGAGCCTATCTGCGCCGCCCTGTAGCCGTCTTTCTCAACCGTCTTTACCTGCGTTACCACGGCGGGCTCCGCTATAACCACGGTCGCCGCTCGCGCGCGCCCGTCTTCCGTAAATACGGTGAGCATTTTATCCTTTTTTCCAAGAATGAATTTCATACAAGTTGTCATTGGTCCCTGCCTGCCGGCAGGCAGGCCCGGAGGGACATCGGCAACGCTATTTCTGCGTTACAAGGAATATACACGAGCCGGCCGCGGCGCGCAAGCAAGCAAGCAAAAAAAACGCGCACCGAATTACAACATCTTAACTTCTATCGTAACGCCGGAAGGGAGCGAGAGATTGGTAAGAGCCTCGATAACTTTTGGGGAAGGGTCGAGAATGTCGATGATGCGCTTGTGCACGCGCATCTCGAACTGCTCGCGCGCGTCTTTGTAGATAAAGGTTGAACGGTTGACCGTATATTTTTTTATTTCCGTCGGCAGGGGTATCGGACCCGCGACTTTTGCATCGTAACGCAATGCGGTGTCGAGTATCTGCTTGACCGACGCATCAAGCACCTTGTGCTCGTACGCCCGCACTTTGATGCGCAAGCGTTGCGGGGCAACTTCTGCGGCAACCTTGCGGCTACGCTTCGGCACAGTTGTTTTTTTAACTTTTGTTGCCGCCATTAAGCTATTATCTTAGTAACCACTCCCGCGCCAACAGTCTTGCCGCCCTCGCGGACCGCAAAGCGTGTCTGCTCCTCGAGAGCCACGGGCGCCACGAGTTTGACCTTGAAGGTTATGGTATCGCCCGGCATGACCATCTCGACTCCCGAAGGGAGAGTTACCTCGCCGGTGACATCTGTCGTGCGCACGTAGAACTGGGGCTTGTAACCGGAGAAAAAAGGCGTGTGTCGGCCGCCCTCATCCTTATTAAGGACGTATACCTCGCCCTCGAACTCGCTATGCGGTGTTACGGAGCCGGGCTTGGCTAGCACCTGCCCGCGGTGGACGTCTTCTTTTTTTGTGCCGCGCAGGAGAATGCCCGCGTTGTCGCCGGCAAGTCCCTCATCGAGGGATTTGTTGAACATCTCGATGCCGGTGACTGTCGTCTTCTGCGTCGGATGGAGCCCGATTATCTCTATTTCCTCACCTACCTTAACCTTGCCGCGCTCGATGCGGCCCGTAACCACGGTGCCGCGGCCCTCGATCGAGAAGATGTCCTCGACTGGCATGAGGAAAGGCTTATCGACGTCACGCTGCGGGGTGGGGATGTAAGTATCTATGGTTTTGACGAGTTCGAGCACTTTTTGCGCCCATTCGTCGTTCAGGTCTTTCGCCTCAAGCGCCTTAAGCCCCGAGCCCTTTATGACCGGCGAATCGGCGTAACCCTGTTTCGCGAGGAGCTCCTTTACCTCCGCCTCTACAAGGTCAACCATCTCTTTGTCATCGACCATGTCCACTTTGTTGAGGAAGACGATGATCTTCGGGACGCCCACCTGTTTAGCAAGGAGAACGTGCTCCTTAGTCTGGGGCATTGCGCCGTCGGTTGCAGCAACCACCAAAACCGCGCCGTCCATCTGGGCCGCGCCGGTAATCATATTCTTGATGTAGTCCGCGTGACCGGGCGCATCGATGTGCGCGTAGTGCCGTTCCGGAGTCCAATATTCGCTGTGGTGGAGAGCGATGGTTATTCCGCGAGCCTTTTCCTCGGGTGCATTGTCAATGCCTTCGACTCCCTCGACGCGCGCGCCATAACCCTCTGCCTTTGCCATGTCGAGTACGTGGAGAATAGACGCAGTGAGCGTCGTTTTTCCGTGGTCGACGTGTCCTATGGTGCCGACGTTTATGTGCGGCTTCGCCCTCTCGAATGTTGCCATATAGATAAACTTACGATTTACAATTAATGATTAATGACAGCGAACACGACATGACCACGCCCATACGCGATTGAAGCTCATATTAGCAAACAGCGCCAAAAGCCGCAAGCAAATTCTTATTCCTGCCACCCGTAGCACAGCCAGGGATAGTAACCGCAATACCAGCCGCCGCCGTATCCGCCGGATACCGTTATGGTTACCGTACCTAGCGTCCGCACCGGCTGCGTTGACGTTTTGCCGCCTTGATACAGTATCGCGGTGTAGGTTCCGGCGGAGGCGTAGGTGTGAGTACTCGTGCAGCGTCCCGCGACCGAGCAGTCGGTATCCAAAATAGCGCCATTCGTAGTTTGTCCGTCGCCGAAGTCAATGGTATAGAATGAGAAACTGCCTTGAATGCCGAATATCACCGCAAGCGGCGCCGCGCCGGAGGTCGGGATGGCAGAAAAATTTCCTGATACAGGTGGCGGGAGCGGACAGTAAATAGAATTTCCGACAGGATAGCTGTAAGTCGTTCCGCAAATGGTCCCGCCGCCTGATACGGTCACCGTAGCGCTCGCGCTCTGCGATTGTCCGTAAGAGTCAGTTACAGTAAAGCGCGGCGAATATGTCCCTGCTTGCCGGTATGTGTGGGTGAATGTTCCGGAAGAAGACATCTGCTGTGCGCTGGCGGATTGCATATAGGGGTTTATCTGCTCGTCGCCCCATATAACCGAATAAGAAAGATAGCCGCTTGAGCCGCTGACGCGCACGGTCCATGTTCCCTGTTGTCCGACGGTAAGCGAGTTTGGACCGCTTACATTCGCGATTGAGAGCGTCCCGTAGTTGTAACAATCGCGCGCGTAATAGCAATAGTCATATTGAACGGACGGTTGATAGTAGTCATTCCATCCGTATGAATAATCGCCGTATGCGTACGGGTCGTACCAGTTGGACTGATACCAATTCTGATATGAGTACGAGGGCTGATACGATGAAGAATAATAGGGATACCAGTTCTGATACTGCGCAAAGGCGGGGGCGGCGGCGAACAAAAATGCCGCGCCGGCCACTATGGAAAAAATGGCTTTGTATGCTTTATTTTTCATAATAGCAATAAATCCTTAATTTATAAGGAGTAATTACCTTACCATATCTTACGAATTTTGACAAGCCGCGGCGCGGTTTATTTCCTCGCCGCAATTATCGTCTGGGCAACGTTTGGAGGCACGACCTCATAGTGGTCGAACTCCATAGTGAAGGAAGCTCGGCCCTCGGTCATGCTCCGCAATGCGGTCGTGTAGCCGAACATCTCCGCAAGCGGAACCTTGGCTTTGACGGCGCGCGCGAGGCCGCGTTCCTCCATTCCCTCTATCTGCCCGCGCTTGCTGTTTAGGGAGCCGGTGATATCGCCCATGAACTTCTCCGGCACGACGACCTCAACTTTCATTATCGGTTCGAGCAGAACGGGTCTGGCGTTCTTGGCCGCGTCCTGAAAACCCATTGACGCCGCAATCTTGAAGGCGATTTCCGAAGAGTCGACATCGTGATAGGAGCCGTCGTAGAGCTCGCAGGAAATGTCCACCATCTTGAAGCCCGCCACGATGCCGCGCTCCATCGCCTCGCGCACTCCCTTTTCGACCGCGGGTATGTACTCCTGCGGCACAACCCCGCCCTTTATGCTGTTGACGAACTCGAAGTGCTCTTCGCGCGTCGTGTTCTTGCTTATCTTCTTGCCTTCCACCACGGGCGCAAGCGGCTTGAGGCGCAGCCGCACGTGTCCGTACTGACCGCGGCCGCCGGTCTGCTTGATGTACTTGCCCTCCGCCTCGGTCTCTTTTTGGATGGTCTCGCGATACGCGACCTGCGGCTTGCCCACGTCCGCCTCGACGCCGAACTCGCGCTTCATGCGGTCAACCAGAATTTCCAGATGGAGCTCGCCCATGCCGGAGATAAGCGTCTCCAAGGTCTCGGGGTCTGTCGTAACCTTGAAGGTCGGGTCCTCGTCGGAGAGCTTTTTTAGCGCGATGCCCATTTTCTCCTGGTCGGCCTTGGTCCTCGGCTCGATACGTAGGGATATGACAGGCTCGGGGAATTTTATCTGCTCTAGGACTATCGGGCTGTTCTCGTCGCAAAGCGTGTGACTGGTCTTAGTGTCCTTAAGCCCCACCGCCGCCGCTATCTCGCCGGCGTAAACTTTTTTCACTTCCTCGCGCTGGTTCGCCTGCAGGCGCACAATGCGGCCGAGCCGCTCTTTCTGGCCCGTGGTCGAGTTGTAAAGATACGAACCGGCCTCTATGGTACCGGAGTACACTCGGAAGAAAGTAAGCTGACCGACGAATGGGTCCGCCTGCAGTTTAAAGGCGAGCGCGCAGAACGGCTCCTCGTCGGATGCATGGCGCACCACCTCTTCGCCGGTCTTGGGATTGATGCCTTTTACCGGCGGTATCTCGAGTGGGGAAGGGAGATAATCCACCACCGCGTCGAGCACCAACTGTACGCCCTTGTTCTTAAGAGCCGAGCCCGTGTATACGGGAAAAATTTTGTTGTCTATGACCGCCTTGCGAAGTGTGGTCTTTAACTGATCCATCGTCGGCTCTTTGCCTTCCAGATAATCCTGCAGGAGTCGGTCGTCCTGCTCGACTATTTTTTCGACAAGCTCCGCGCGGTACGCGGCGGCATCGTTCTTATAACTCTCCGAAATCTTCGTTTCGACAACATCCTCTCCCATCCTGCCCTCGAATTTGTACGCCTTCATCGAAAGCAGGTCTATGACGCCCTCGAACTTTTCTTCCGCGCCTATCGGCATTTGCATCCGCACTGCGTTTTTTGAGAGCCGGTCCAGAATGGACGCGTAGGATTTTTCAAAAGACGCGCCCATGCGGTCGAGCTTGTTTATAAAGCAGATCCGCGGCACCTGGGCCTCGTCGGCATAGCGCCAGTTGGTCTCGCTCTGCGGCTCGACGCCAGCCACGCCATCAAAGACGACGACCGCGCCGTCTAGGACGCGCATGGAGCGTTTCACCTCGGCTGTAAAGTCTATGTGCCCCGGCGTGTCTATAATATTGAAGCGGTACTTCTTGGATATATCTTTCTTATCGGTCTCTCCGGTCTTGCTCCAAAAGCAGGTGATAGCCGCCGCGGTTATCGTGATGCCGCGCTCTCTCTCCTGCTCCATCCAGTCGGTCGTCGTCTCGCCCTCATGCACCTCGCCGATTTTATGCTGGCTACCGGTATAAAAAAGCACGCGCTCGGACGTAGTCGTCTTGCCCGCGTCTATATGCGCGATGATACCGAAATTGCGAACTTTTTCGAGCGGATAGTCCCGTGTTGGCATAAGTAAAATCCTATAAATATTGGGGGCGATCTACCACGCGAAGTGGGCGAAGGCTTTGTTGGACTCGGCCATTTTGTGGGTATCTTCTTTTTTCTTTACAGCCGAGCCTTCATTATTGGCCGCGGCGATTATCTCCGCGGCCAATTTTTCCGCCATGGGCCCCCTCTTGCCGCCGCGCGCGACCGTGAGTATCCACCGGAACGCAAGCGCCTGCTTGCGCTCGGGGCGCACCTCGCGGGGCACTTGGTAGTTGGCGCCGCCGATGCGGCGCGAACGCACCTCCATCTGCGGTCCGACATTGCGCAAAGCCGTCTCGAATATCTCTAGCGGGTCTTCCGTCTTGGTTTTTTCCTTAACAATATCGAATGCGTCGTACACCACTTTGCGCGCGGTCGACTTCTTGCCGCTCCACATGAGCGAATTGATGAACTTCTCGACTTTGGTCGAATTATATCTAAGGTCCGAGCCGACGATGTTTCTGTTTTTTACGGGTCTGCGCATAAATTTCTTAATTTATCCTGAGCTTGTCGAAGGATTATTTCGGCCTCTTGCCGCCATAACGCGAGCGCGACACGCGGCGCTTCTCTAGGCCCGCGGCATCGAGCTTGCCGCGCACTATCTGGTAGCGCACATTGATGTCCTTGACTCGCCCCGCGCGGACCAAGACCACCGAGTGCTCCTGCAGGTTGTGCCCCTCGCCGGGAATATAAGCCGTTATCTCCTGCCCGTTGGTAAGCCGCACGCGCGCTATTTTACGTATGGCGGAGTTGGGCTTGCGCGGTGTCGTCGTAGTTACTTTAGTGCATACTCCGCGCTTGAAGGGCGATGGATAGAAGACCGGGCGATTTTTGAGCGTGTTGAAGCCGCGCTGGAGCGCCGGCGCCTTCGATTTCCGGTTAAATTGTTTGCGTCCCTTGCGGGCAAGCTGGGATATTCGTGCCATTTCTAAAGAAAACGCGCGGCGCGCGTTAAGGAAAAGTTACCCTAAAATCCTCCTCCTGTCAAAAATCTGAATATCGGTAGTAAAATGGAGACAAAAAAGTACGGCGCAAGGAAGTAGAATACTATCAATATAAGGAGCGTGCCGGACAGGACCCCCAACTGCTCGAAGTTGAAGCGGAAGCTGTCATACGCGCGCCCGAGCGCCTCCGGCAGTATGCCGGACAGTATCTTGGAGCCGTCGAGCGGAGGTATGGGTATCAGGTTAAAGAGCGCGAGCAGCATGTTTATGTAAACAATGGTCGCAAGCGCATCAAGGAGCCCCGAGTCGAGCCCCGCCCCGAAGACTCGTATGAGCAGGCCGAATATTACCGCAAGCAGGATGTTCGTCCCCGGGCCGGCAAATGCCACTAGTGCCTCGCCGAAGCGCCCGCGAAGATTGTACGGGTTATACGGTACGGGCTTGGCATAGCCGATAAGGAGCGGCGAGCCGGCGATTACAAGCACGGCAGGCAAAATTATTGAGCCGAGCAGGTCTATGTGCGGAAACGGGTTAAGGGTCAGGCGCCCCATAAGCCGCGCAGTTGGGTCGCCGAGATAATTCGCCATATAGCCGTGCGCTACTTCGTGTAGTATCACGGAAAAAATGAGTATGACTATCCCAAAGACAATATCTATTTGCATACGATTGGAAACATGATACCATTCGAGCCGTCAAGGCGACACCTTTCGGCAAGCCGCAAGGTGTCGTCTTTTTAAAAAACATGGCCAAAATCTGCCCCATCACCAAAAAAAGCTCGAAGGTTGCGGGCAAATACAGCAACCGCATTCGCGCAACCAAATTCAATCCTTCCGGCAAATACCGGATGAAGGCCAACCTGCAGAAAAAACGCATCTTCGTGCCGGAGCTCGGTCGCACGGTGGCGCTGACGCTTTCTACCAAGGGCATGCGCACCCTCCAAAAAAAAGGCGCTTATAAGGCGCTCAAAGAGGCTGGCGTTATTTAATTCGACCAGCTCCTGTATTTTTGTTTTATCCGCGCGGCGACAGCGGGGTCCAACGCTTTGTAAACGGAGAGCCAGTCCGCGGCTATTTGCCTCTGCGCCGCCGCAAGCGGGAGCCGGCCGGCGCAAACCTCTTCGTACAAGTAGACTTCCACAACGTCTTTTTCTTTAAACCCCGGCGCGGGTTCCGCCGCCTCGGGGAACAGGTTCGCGGTGCTGTTGTCGCCGCCGAGCGCGAGCGGGATAAGATGGTCGAGCTCGTAAGAGCCTGTGGGCTGTGGATACGCTATGTCGTACGAGGAGTAAATTTGCCTGCGCAATTTATCGGAGACACTGCGCACCTTTTTGGTGTAGCCGGAAACGCATATCACGCTTGTCGTCGCGCTCTCGAACACCGAGCCGGGCGTGCATGCGCGGTCCGGAAACGGGCCTCGCACGGCACAGCCGGATGTTTTGCTCCTTTTTGCGAGCTCCGGTCCGCCTATGTGCTCCGCAAGCAGAACGTCCATGCGCGTGCGGCTTTCGTCGGTCGGCGATCCGAACACGCGCGCGTCGATTTTTTTGACCGCATCGGACGCGGGTGCAAGTGCAATACTCCAAACAGCGACACAAAATAAAAAAAGCGCGCCGACAATCAATATCGGAGCGCTTTTGGGTGGCGGGAGCATACATCAAGCATACTCCCTCGCTGACGACCAGATGCGCGGCTTGTAGTCCAGCCGCGGTCCTTTTTTACTTCGGTCGATAAACTGTATCGGCGGAGGAACTTCCGCTCGCGCTGGTTTGTGAACCAGCAAGAACGTAACTAACAACGCCGGCGCAATCGGCGAGAAGCCGATTGCCAACCCAAATATGGCCGCGACCGTAACAATAACAAAAAACTTCATTTCTCTCCCCTCCTGCGGACCTTTTACTATTATATCACAATCCATAATACAGCGCAAGTGGGTTCGGATATCCCCAAATTCACCTTATTTTTAAGTGTATTTTTGCTACTCTTAAGGCATATGCAATATTTAGAAAAAAAGTTCGACTTGCCCGCGCTCGATGGTATTTCGCAAAAATCCGTCGAGGAACATCTCGGGCTATATGAGGGTTACGTAAAAAATTTCAACGGTATGATCGCGCTCATGGGGAAGCTAATGGCCGATCCGGAGGAAAATGCGCATGCATTGTCGGAGCTTGAGCGGCGGCTGTCGTTCGAATTCGGCGGAATGCGGCTCCACGAGCTCTATTTCGCGCAATGGAAGGGTGGGGCGAGAGAAATTTCCGGGGGCTCCCTCAAGACAACGCTTGAGAAGCAGTACGGCTCCTTCGGGCAGGTCATCGCGTTTATGAAAAACGTCGGCCTTATGCGCGGCCCCGGGTGGGCCCTGCTTTACTTCGATCCGGAGGCGAAAATTTTCCACATGGGATTTTCGGGAGAGCAGCATCGGGGACATTTTGTAACATTGCCCGTCATTTTGGCGCTCGACGTCTGGGAGCATGCGTACATTCTTGACTGCGGCGCGCAGGGCAAGGGCAAATATATTGACGCGTTCTTCAAAAATCTTAATTGGGGCGTGATGGAGAAGCGCTTCGATAAAGCCTCGTCGCAATAAAAGTCAGTGGCACATAAATAACTACTGCAGCCCACATTGGGAATGCGGGAATAACGGTTGATGAGAGCGGAAATGACGCGGCCGTTGTGGCGACGAACTCGATCCAGCGCAAGAGCATATTGGTCAAGAGCGCGGGCAGGAACGCCAGCGTGCCGTTTATCATTCCCAAAATGCCGGTAATAAAGCCGCCGAACATCGCGCCAGCGACAACGGGCAGCGCCGCCATGTTGGCCGGCAGTGCGGCAAAAGAAAGTACGCCGATGTAATAAAGGAGTGCGGGCAGAATATAGATCTGCACGGCAACGGTCGAAGCGGCGATGGAGCGTGCATGTAGAACTCCCCATTCAGGAAGAAAAGAAAATATTTTCTCAACCGACGGGGCGAGCGTGATAAGGCCGAAGGTCGCAAGCATCGAGAGTACGAAAGAAGGATCGTAAAATACTGCCGGATTCCAGAGGAACATCGCCGCGCCAGCCGCTCCGAGACTGCGCAGTGCAAGACGAGGCCGCCGCAAAAGTTGCGCGAGCACCCCTATTAGGCCCATTAAGAGTGCGCGCAAGGCTGTCGCTCCGGCACCTATCATAAGGACAAATAAAATCATCGCGAATGCGCCCGCGAAAAGCCCGGCGCGACGCGGCAAAAAACCGAACAAATAAAAAATCGCCAGCGCGACTATGGAGATATTATAGCCGGAGAGCACGACCACGTGCACGAGTCCGGAAACTACGAACGCCCGATTGAGTTCCTCGGATATGCCGCGCCTCTCGCCGAGAGTTATTCCTTGGAGTAGCGAGCTTTGCGGCTCGGGCAGAGCGCGTTCTATCGCGCGCTCGAACGAGTGCTTTAGTCCATACAGCGCCACCTGCACGGACCATCCTCCTGCTTCGCGCTTTACCAATGTCGCATTTTGCATGAGAGCCGAAACTCCGTGCGCACGCAGGTAGCCGGAATAATCGAAGACTCTGCCCGTATCCGTCTCGAACGCTTCCGGCAATTCTATTTTTCCGCGCACTGTAACGCGGTCTCCGTACGAGAGCGCGGCCCCGGGTGGAAATATCGAAAGCAGTCTTCCGGCCGCTGGCCCGTTATTTACCCTGGAGACTTCTATCTGCGCATGCAGGCTTGACGCGCGCCGCTCGGGGTCGCCCGCGACCTCTCCCTCGACAACTGCCGGTCCTATATACGGCGCGACCGAGCGCTCTCGCTCGCTTTGCAAAAAGAATTCAATGCGAAAAACAAAAATCGTCGCGGCGAGCAAAAACAGTAGAACGAGTTTATTGCGCCGCATCAATCGCTTTGTTCACCAGCTTGTCAGCCTGCTTATTTTTTTCCCTGCGCACGTGGGTAAAAATGATATTAGGGGCGTCCTCAAGCCGTATCCTCGCGACGCGCGCGAACTGCTCTTTGAGCCCGGGCTCCTTGACCTTGTAAAGCCCGGAGAGCTGGCGCACCACAAGTTCGCTGTCCATGCGCACTTCTATTTGCATCTCGCGCAGCTTTGCGCCAAAAATTTTTTTTGCTTCCCCCAGGGCGTGTACAAGCGCCTCGTACTCGGCCTGATTATTAGTAGTCTCACCGATATATCCGGAAACTTCTTTCAGCGTTTCTCCATTTTCGTCCTGAATCACCACGCCGATGCCCGCGGGTCCAGGATTCCCCCGCGCCCCCCCGTCGGTGTAGATAATTATTTTCTCCATGCTTTCAAATAACATCAACGATGCGCAGACGTGGGGCACCGCGCCAATCGCGCTCTATGTGCCCCACTATGTCGGCGCTGTCTCCCGCCGCAATTTTTTTGGAAAAAGAATCAATACCCGAGAAAAATGCTATGCCGTTTATCCCAAGCGGGGTCGAGTGGCGCGAGAGACGCAGTTCCAAGTGATTTTGCTGTTTGCCGAATGCACGAATGCCTCCTATGGAAACTCCAGGGAAGATAAACAGCGGCTTTTCAAAACCGATCCCGAACGGAGCGAGGCGCTCCAGATTTTTTTGCGCGTGAGACGCCTCGGCAAGATCGAGTTCGCGGTCTATAAATATTTCCTGCGCCGCGCTCGTTTGCGCGCGAACCTTTTCGTACGCGGCGGAGAATCGCGCCGAAAGCTCGTGTACCTGCCCCTCGCCGACCGAAAATCCGCCCGACCCCCGGTGCCCTCCGAACTCCTCGAGCCCGCCCGCCTCGCCCATCAGCTCCACTATATTGACTTCGCCGCTTCGGCAGCTGCCGCGTATCATCTCGCCCCCTTCGCGCCCCCACAAGCACACCGTGCCGCCGCGATGCTCTACCAGCGAGTTAGCCACGAGGCCCAGTATGCCCGGACGCCAACTTGGGCTCCCCATCACCACTAGGTCGCCCACCGCTCCGGCAAGGTTGAGGCGCTTGTTGACCTCTTTGACCGTGGCCGCGACAAGCCCTTTGCGCTCGTCATTGATCTTGTCGAGTTCCTTGGCAAGCGGGAGCGCTTCCTCTGCGCTGCGCGCTATAAGCAGGCGCGCGGCCAGCTCGGGAGAGTCCATTCGCGATGCGGCGTTTATGCGCGGCGATATCATAAAGCCGACGTCGTCCTCTGTGAGAGTTGCGGGCTTAATGCGCAGAAGGCTAAAGAGCGCCGAAAGACCGGGGCGCCTCGCTCGGCGCAGGACGCGCAGGCCAAAATGCGCGAGCATGCGATTCTCTCCCAGCAAGGGCACCATGTCCGAGAGCGTCGCGAGCCCGACCAAATCCAAAAGCCATTTTTCTTTACCTTGAGCGTAGTCGAAGGGTTGCCCCGACGCTCTAATTTTTTGCAATATCGCTTGTATCAGCTTCCACGCGACCCCCGCGCCGCAAAGGTCGGGGAACGGATACTTGCTGTCTGCACGCTTTGGATTAATGACCGCTAAAGCCTCCGGCAAAACCAAGCCTCGCCTCGCGCGCATAATTTCCTGCTGGAAATTTGCTATGCTCGCGCCGTCGCGCTGCGCAATGCTCGTCTCGGCTTGTTTTGCCATCGGCACCAGGTGATGGTCGGTAACTATTGTGTCGATATTTTCACTTTTCGCATGCGAAATGCATCCATGGTCGGCAGTGCCCAAGTCGACGGTAATGATAAGTGATACGTTTTGCTTCTTCAGCTTGTCTATGCCCGATACATTCAAACCGTACCCCTCCTCATGCCGATGCGGGATGTAATGGACGACCTGCATACCGAGCGTGCGCAAAAATTCCGCGAGCATCGCGCCGCCAGGTATGCCGTCGCAGTCGTAGTCGCTCCAAACCGCCGTTTTTTCGTTATTTTTTTTCGCGGACAGTATCCGCTCGACCGCACACCCCATATCGGGGAGCAAAAGCGGGTCATGTGAGTCGCGCTCGAAATCGGGATTCAAAAAAATTTCTTTCTCCTCCGGCGCGACGCCTCGGGCAAGCAACAGATCGTCAAGCAAATTCTCATGCCGCCGCTCCCGTAATTTGTATTGCGCCATTTGCTATAGTATACGGCATGCAAGACTGCGTTTTTTGCAAAATTGTCGCAGGCGAGATTCCATCGACCAAAGTATATGAGGACAAGGAAGTGCTGGCGTTTTTGGATATCCACCCTAAAGCGCCGGGACATTCGCTCCTCATTCCAAAAACGCACTATCGCTGGTTTTATGAAATGCCGGACGAACTTTCAGATCATGTTTTCCGCGCAACGAAACGGCTCGCTCGGGAATTGAAAGAAAATCACGGAGCCGACCTTGTGCAAGTATCCATAGTCGGGAAGGACGTACCTCACGTGCATTTTCATCTCTTGCCGCGCACATTCGCTACAGCACCGGAATTCTAAACTAGCGAGCGGATAAGCGGAATGCGCGCAATAAAAGTTTCCTGCAGTTTTTGGGCGAGCCCGTAGCGCCGCGCCATCGGAGAGAATGCGATTGCCAGGAACGCCGCGGCGTTTATTATGTGGTCATCGACAATGAATCCGTGCGGCAGAGTGAACGGATATGTCACCTGCGGGAAATAGTATAGGAACATAAGCGCGGCGCCCGCGAGCGCGGCCGGGCGCACGAAGACGCCTAGGAGCAGGGCGACCCCTATCAAAGTTATGCCCCACGCGTTGAGCGGATCCACCCACCACGACTGGGCTGGAGCGGCGAACCATGCATAAAACTCGGGAAATGTTTTGGCTCCCATAAGAAAACCCTGTGCCGTCCAGCCGGGATCAAGAATTTTTTCTATGCCGGCAAATAACATGTACCAGCCCAGCACAATGCGGAGAGCCGCAGTGGCCAAATATGCTTTGTTCATATTCTGTAACTATATCAAGTAGCGACGGTCAGAAAAAAGACTCTGTGTATATCCTCTCTTCCGGCACAAAAAGATCCTTGAGGACTAAGCGCATATCCCGGACAAAGATTATGGAGCCGCAGAGGAAGAAATTACCTTCCGGATAATCTTGTAGGGCCCGCGCCAAATGCTCCGGACCGATGCGGCCGTTTACTGCGCCATGGAGAGGACTGTTCTCCCGCGTGATGAAATGCTTGACCGAAAAATTTTTATTCTCCCGCTCCAGCTCCGACAACATGGCATGGAAAGGAACATCGTGCGCGGCGCGATTGCTGTAAAGAAGTATTGTCGATGCGCCGCTGCCGGCGCGCGCGATGGAAACGAATGGCATTACGCCTATCCCGCCGGCCACAAAGACGCGCGGTGTTTGGGCATCCTCCGGATAAAAATAGCCCAGCGGCTCCGAAAGCAAGACTTCTTCTCCCACTTTCCGTCCACATAGTGCTTGCGAAAAATCGCCGGCCTCGCGTACGGCAACGACAATGAGCTCATCGAGCGGAGTGCTTGCTATGGTATAGGACTTCGCTTCAGGCCCGACTTCCGGAAGGGAAATATTGACGAACTGCCCCGGTATGAAATCCGGCCGAACGCCATCCTGCGGCTCGAGCGAGAGCTCAACTACAGTCGGCGTCTCGCGCCGCTTCGCGTATACTATGTAAGGTCTATATTCGTTATTCATGCGAAGCCTCATAATCGAGTACCGCTTCACGCAAGGCCTCCTGCCCCAAGACCGAGCAGTGGAATTTGCGCTCCGGCAGACCGCCGAGGCGCTCCAAAATTTCTTCCGGTTTAATGCGTTTTGCGCGAGTAAGCGGCATACCGCCGTCCTCGGTAGCCATTACCGACATCATGGAAGTAGAAGCGATGGCGGACGCACAGCCGAAAGTCCTCCATCTGCACGCGGCGACGCGGTTATCCCTGACTTGTATCGCGACCATCATTACGTCCCCGCACGCGGGGCTTCCGACGACACCGGTGCCGTCCGAATCAAAATTTTCCCCGTCCCGCAAAAAATTGCGCGGACTGAAGAAGTGGTCTTTGACAGTTTCCGTGTACGCCCACGGTGTTTGAGTGTTCATATTGTATTTATTTCTCAAAACAGTTTTGCTTCATAATAGTTAACGCAGAAATAGAACGCAGGCGCGCGACCACATCCTCGAGCTCGCGGGTTGCGCGAAAAATGTCCTCCTCGCTTGTCGCGCGCCCTATCGTCATGCGCACAGAGCCGTGGCAAAGCTCCGGATCTTCACCTATGGCGAGCAGAACGTGCGACGGCGCGAGGTCGAGGGAGTTGCACGCCGAGCCAGTCGCGCACGAAATGCCGCGCGCATCGAGCATAAGCAGCATGGCTTCGCCTTCGACTCCGGAGAAGGAAAAATGCACGTTGCTGGGCAGGCGGTTTTCCCTTGGACCGTGCAGACGCGCCCCGCTTATGCGCGACTCGACCTGCGATATAAGCAGGTCGCGCAGGCGCTCCAGCCGAGGAGCTTCCATCTTGCGCAGAGCCTCCGACTCATTAAGCGCCGCGGCAAGCCCGGCAGCTAATAAGACACTTTCAGTCCCGCCGCGAATGCCCATCTCCTGCTCGCCATGCACTATGGGCTCGAGACGCACGCCCTCGCGCACAAAAAGAGCGCCGATTCCTTTCGGTCCGTAAGCCTTTGATCCGTTGACGCTCATGAGGTCTACCCCGAGCAAGTTCACGTCTACAGGCAACTGGCCGGGCGCCTGGCATGCGTCGGTGTGGAAGAGCACGCGAGGCGCGCGCGCACGGACGGCATCGACAAGTTTTTGCACAGGCTCCACCGTGCCTATCTCGTTGTTCGCGTACATTACAGAAACAAGAACAGTGTCCGCGCGCACGGCGCGAGCGAGCGTGTCTGGGCTTATGTATCCTTCTTTATCCGGCGGCAGATAGCTCACGGAAAATCCTTCTTTCTCCAGCGCGCGCGCCGACTTGAGCACGGCCTTATGCTCTATGGAAGACACGATTATGTGTCGCCCAACGCGAGAGAGAGCGCGCGCGGCACCGCACAGAGCCAGGGCGTCCGACTCGCTACCCGAGCCGGTGAATATTATTTCGCTCGCGCGCGCGCCAAGCGCGCGCGCGACGCACTCTCTTGCGCCCTCGAGAGCCGCGCGCGCCGCTCTCCCCTCCTCGTAAAGCGAGGATGGATTTCCATGAATGGTGCTCGCCTGCGCCATCTGTGCGGCAACAAAGGTGGAGAGCGGCGCGCCTGCGGCGTAGTCTAAATAAAGTCTGCCGTTATCATCGGACTTCGCAATGTGTAACATGTTTTTTAAGCGACTCTGCAATGTTTTCAAGTTCCCCACGTCCGTAAGAGAGTTTGTTACGGAATGCCGGATGCAGGGTCTTCCCCGGCAAGAATTCCTGCAGGAAATATCGCCTCGCTCCAGCTATTTCGACCCCTATCTGCTCTAGATCCTCGGGGGAGAGTTGGGAGCGGACAATGGTCGTGCGGAACTCATAATCCACGGTGTTGGAGAGTAGAAAATCTATAGACTCGCGAATGGCCGCGGCGTTGACAGCGCTCCCTACGATCTGCGGGTACTTTTCTCGCGGCGCCTTTATGTCCATGGCCACATAGTCTACATGTTTTTCCCCAATCAGTTTCCTAAGCATGGCGGGGTTAGTCCCGTTGGTGTCGAGCTTGACCAGGTATCCGAGGCTTTTTACCCTCCGCGCGAAGTCCGGCAGGTCATCGTGCATGGTGGGCTCACCGCCCGTTATAACTACGGCCGGCAAAACCCCTTTCCGCGAATCGAGGAACTTGATTATCTCCTCCGACGGTATCTCGCGCTCCGGAGTCTCGAGCACAAGCTCCGGGTTGTGGCAGTAGGGACAGCGGAAGTTGCATCCTATGGTAAATATGACCGCGGAAACGTTGCCGGGATAATCGATGAGCGAGCTCCCCTGGAAACCCCCTATGCGCATACCGCCTCGCCTACAGGATTGAGAGCCGCATCCGCATGGGAGGGAGAGCCGACCTTCTCGCTCGGGATGGTCTCGCGCATGCCGAATTCCGCGAGCTTACCCTGGTTCCACTGCGCCGTCGGCCGCAGGTATCCGACTATGCGCGAGTAAACTTCGCAGGTAGCGCCGCAGGTCGGGCAGCGCTGGCATTCGCCCGCAAGATAACCGTGCGAAGAGCAGACGCTGAACGTCGGAGTGATGGTGAAGTACGGTAAGTGGTAATTGTTGCAGATGATACGCACCATCTCGCGCACGGCGCGCGGGTCCTTCACTCGCTCGCCGATGAAAAAATGTATCACCGTGCCGCCCGTATACTTGGTCTGCAGATTGTCCTGAAGCTCAAGTATCTCGAATATGTCGTCGGTATAATTGACGGGTAGGTGCGTTGAGTTGGTGTAGAAGGGGTGCTGGACATCCTTTCCCGCCCCGTTTGCAAAACGGGCGTTCTCAAACTGCTTCTGGTCAATGAGCGCAAGTCTGTACGCCGCGCCCTCGGCCGGCGTCGCCTCAAGGTTGTACAAGTTGCCTGTTTCCTCCTGAAAATCGGAAAGTTTCTCGCGCATGAAGGAAAGCACACGCTCGCCGAACTCCCTTCCCCTTTGCTCGGCGATTGTACTGCCCAACAAATTGAGCGTTGCCTCGTTCATTCCGACTAGACCTATGGTGGAGAAGTGATTCATCCAGTATGAGCCGTTCTGCTCGCGGATCTTGCCAAGATAGTACCGGGTATACGGATAGAGCCCGCCTTCCGTAAGGCGCTCGAGCATTTTGCGCTTTATCTCGAGGCTCGTCTTTGCCGTCTCCATCAGGCGCGAGAGCCTTGCGAAGAAATCCTCCTCGTTTTTGGATATGAGCCCGAGGCGCGGCATGTTGATGGTTACGACGCCGACCGAGCCCGTAAGCGGATGCGCTCCGAAGAGCCCCCCGCCGCGCTTGACTAGGTCTCGGTTGTCTATGCGCAGGCGGCAGCACATAGAGCGCGCGTCCTCCGGATTCATGTCCGAGCTGACGAAATTGGAAAAGTACGGGATCCCGTACTTCGCCGCGGCCTCCCACAGAGGCTCCAGGGCCGGGTTGTCCCAATTGAAGTCGCGGGTGATGTTGTATGTAGGAATCGGGAAGGTAAATACCCTTCCGGAGGCATCGCCGTCGCGCAGTATCTCGACGAATGCGCGATTGAAAGTATTAACCTCGTCCTGAAATTCGCCGTAGCATTCCTTTTGCATTTTGCCTCCGCGAATCACCGGCGTGCCGAGCAAGGACTCCGGCACGACAACATCGAGCGTAACGTTGGTGAACGGCGTTTGGAAACCTACGCGAGTCGGAACGTTAAGGTTGAATACGAACTCCTGCAGGGCCTGCTTGACCTCGTCATAAGTCAAGCCGTCGTAGCGGATAAAAGGCGCGAGCAGGGTATCGAGGGACGAGAATGCCTGCGCCCCCGCCGCCTCGCCCTGCAGGGTGTAGAAAAAGTTGACTACCTGTCCCAAGGCGCTGCGGAAGTGCCTCGGCGGCGCGCTCGACACTTTGCCCGGGACACCGCCGAAGCCGCGCATAAGAAGGTCCATGAGGTCCCACCCGACGCAGTATACGGACAGCGTCTGCAAGTCGTGCATGTGGAAGTCTCCTCCCTCATGCGCCCTGCGCACCTCTTTGGGATAAATGGACTCCAGCCAGTAGCGCTTGCTGATGTCGGAAGCGACGTAATTGTTGAGTCCCTGCAGAGAGAAGGCCATATTGCTGTTTTCCTTGACCTGCCAGTCGGCATTCCCCAGGTATTTCTCGACAAGCATCCCCCCGCCTTGCTCGCCGCGCAAGCGCCGCATCGCGGAATGCTGCTCTCTGTACAGCATGTACGCCTTGGCGACCTCGAATTCCCGCATGGTAAGAAGGGACTTTTCCACCATGTCCTGCACCTCTTCGACAGTCGGTGTTTCCTTGCGCTCCGCAAGGGAGCCTGCGATTGCGTTCGTGATTATCGCGACCATGTCCGGGCGCTCCTGTCCCAAAGACGCATAAGCACGCTCCAGCGCCATGGCTATTTTGTCGGAATTAAATGGCACTGTGCGCCCGTCGCGCTTGACAATGGATACAGGCATGGGAGCTTCTGTGCGGGGCATGGAAAATAAATATTAATTTATAAAGGTCCCTATAGTATAGGGACTAGCCTCGTTCCCCGCACCCGAAAATTACACAAAAATCTGTGGATTGCGATCGCGAAAACTAGTCTAGCGTCTTGTCAAAGCCTCAAGCCCCGGAAGAGTGCCCTCGGCGAGATATTTAAGCATTGCCCCGCCGCCCATTGAAAAGAAAATACGGCCGCTTTTTTCGATTTCATCAAGGTCCGGCCTCGATGAACCTTGTTTTAAGGTAGAATCTTGTATGGAGCGCAAAGCGGCTAGAGTGTCGCCGCCTCCAACTATTGCCCTTGCGCCGCCCTTGATGAGCGCTACAGCCAGAGCATCCGTGCCAGCGCGATATCCTTCCTCGTAAATGCCCATGGGACCGTTCCAAAGCACGAAAGGAGCCTCGGAAATTTTTTGCGCCCATGTCGCGGCCGTGGAGGGGCCTATGTCCACTATCCGCTCCTCCTTGCGCACATCGCCGGTCATTGCCGCCCGGGCGCTCCCCTTGTCGTCCTCTTCCTCGAGATACACATCGGCCGGTACGAGAATGCGTTCGCTACCCGCAAGCTCCGTCGGCACGCCAACTTCCGCTACAAGCGACTCGCCTACTGGCATGCCGCGCGCCTTTAGTACGTCGTCTGCCAGCGCTCCGCCAAGCAGGACCTGCGAGTACGCGGATAGCAGGTTGCGCAAGAGCGGTTCCTTAGTCTCGAATTTTGCTCCGCCGATGACGGCCACGGAGCCTACCGGCGGTGTCTGCGCCTCGCGCAACTTATCGACCTCCTTCATAAAGCGCAGGCCCGCATATGATGGAAGGAATTTCGGTACGCCCACGATCGAGGCGTGCGCACGATGGCTGTCGGCGAAGGCCTCGTTTACATATATATCGCCAAGCGCCGCCAACTCTTTTGCAAAGTTTTCGTCATTAGCCTCCTCGCGCGGGTCGAAGCGCAGATTTTCCCGCATTTCAAACGGCACTTTCGTCAGCTCGCGCAGGCGCGCTTCTACGGGTACAAGACGTAGCGACTCGACTGTTTTTCCATTGGGGCGGCCGAGGTGCGCTATGAGAGTAATTTTTGCGGCACCGCTCTCGTGTAGCAGCTCAAGAGTTGGAATGACAGCTTTGATGCGCACGTCGTCCAGGATGCGGCCCTCCGCGATAGGGACGTCAAAATCGACGCGAACCAATGTGCGCTTGTTCTCTATGTCCGCGTCTTTGATGTCTCTAATTTCCGGCATGCTTACCGCGAGCTTGTTTACCCTGAGCCTGTCGAAGCGGTCGAACGGCTTTCAGTATTTCTACAAAAGAATCCAGCTTAGCGCTAGCGTGCCCGACCAGAAATCCAGAAACGCCGCCCTCCTCCATTATCGCTTTTGCGTTAGCCCGGTCTACGGAACCGCCGTACAGTATCGGAATTTTTGCGGCGGCGCTGCGGCCGAGCGCATCCGAAAGGACTTTTTTTATGAAGATGGCCGTTTCCTGAATTTCCGGCGGGCTCATGGCGTCTTCTGCCGACTTGCCAATGGCCCATATCGGCTCGTACGCGACAGCCGCCCGCCCCGCATACGCCTGCAGTCCCTCGCACGCCGACCGCAACTGTGATTCTATAAATCCAAAGTGTGTGCCCTCCGCACTGCGCTCCGCCTCCCCTACGCAGAGAACTGCGGTAAGCCCCGCGGAAAGCGCGCGCACTGACTGCTCACGCACGGTTTCTTCCGACTCGCCCATTGCCCGACGTTCCGAGTGTCCCACAAGCACAAAGCCGGCTCCGGCATTTTTGAGCATCGCCGCCGATACCTCGCCTGTATGCACTCCACTTTGCGCGGCATTGAAAGGCGACGCCGTCTGCGCACCTATTTTTATGCTCGAATTTTTTAGCGCCTGTGCCACGACTGGTATCAAAGTAAACGGCGCCGCTATCCATGCTTCCACTCCATTGAAATTTCTCGCATTTTTGCGCAAATTTTGCGCGTACTTAACCGCCTCCTTGGGAGATTCCAAATACATCTTCCAGTTGGCTATCACTATGCGCCGCGACTTGGGGAATCTGTTCATCACCTGCCATCATACAGCATGGACAATACCTCCTCGAGGCTCGTCTGCCCTTGCGCGGACTTGAAGAGACCGTCTTCCGCCAAATTAAGGCCTATGCGAGTTCCGCCGGCGGAAACCTCCTGCAGGCCTATGTCGCCGGCATATCCTCCGCGGCACTCGCTGCAGGGCACGGCGCGCGCGAATTTGACTTCCTTCCAAGGCGTTTCTTTTCCTACAACACCCTCTTCTTTTAGCGCGGAGAGCACGCGGATGAAATCTGCATGAGGCTCGAGTGCATTCTGCTCAAGCCGCGATAGAGGCCGTTTGTCAAAAAATTGCTTTTGGCAGAGCCTGCGCGCCAGCGCCTGCCGAACTATAAGCGCCTCCCCGATCAACCCCCCACCCTCGACCGCGACGACGACGAATATGCCGCGCGCCGCGCCGCTTGCGGCGAGAGCGGCGCTCTCGCTGTCGCGCATGCCGTTCATAAATATAACGTCCGGATCGGCTTTAAGCGCGACGCGCGCCGCGGCGGAAGAGCCGACATCTGCGATCGAAATATCGGGCGCCGAAACGATCTCTTTTATGGTTCTCAAAAGCATAGACTTGCCCTCGCCCTCTATTGCGACGACTCCGCCTGCCTGCGCAGGCAGGTGCCGGCGCGAAACCGCGCGCTCTAACTGCTCGAGCGCCTCGCCATGAAACCCAAGAGGCTCAAAAGCGGCACCGCGCAGATTGAGAACGATCTTTCCTCCGCCAGGGCGCGCTACGCGCACTTTGATGTCCGAGCCGACGCCGATGTCCACCGCTATCCATCCGTCTTTGGGGAATATACCCTCCAGAGCCGTCTGCATGCTTTGCGGAAGCAGAATCGCGTCGCGCAAGGCGCCATTGATGCGATGGCGCACTAAGACACCGGAATCGCCGGGCTCTAAATGCGCCGCGCTCGCGCCCTGCGCGAGCGCGTGGGCGAGCAGATGCCGCGCCATGCGATCGGGGTCACCCTCCTCCTTGAGCGCCTTGCCGTATTTCCCGCGCAGATACTTTTGATACGCAAGAAGTCCGCGTTTTATCGATTCTTTGTCGGTCAGGCGCGGCAAAATTTTGTAACGCGGACGCAAAAATTCCAGCTCCTCAAGCGCGACAAGGTCGAGCAGGGCAACCTCGAGCTTGTTTTCCGACATTCGATATCCTATTATCGAATGTCCCCGCGAGAGCGGCTCGGGTATAACGGCAAGTGCGTCCTGCGAAATATCGTCCACGTCGAGCTCGATAAAAGGTATGCCGTGCACGTGCGCGAGCGCCTTGCATAGTTCGTCTTCGGATAGTATTCCCCGCTCAATGAGCGACCGCGAAACCTTCTCGCCGCCAAGGACTTCCATTTGACTTTTCGACACAAGTCCCACATCAATTAAAAAATCCCTAAGCGCCTCCTCCGCGTACATGGTTGCATTATATAAGAATGTTTGACTTTATACATGGACCGCAGTAGGATAATATAGTCTGGAAACCGCCCCGAGAGGGCGGTTCTCCTTTTAAAAGCGAACCGAAGATATCATGTTTGATTTAAAAGTCATCAATTCCGTACTAAGTGAGCTCGAGGATGAGCGCGGCATTCCGCGCGCCAAGGTTGTAGAGGCCATGGAGATGGCGCTCGCGACCGCGTATAAAAAAGAGTACGCCAAAAAGGGGCAAGTCATCCGCGCGCATGTGGACCTTAACTCCGGCAAGACGGAATTTTCGCAGATAAAAACGGTGGCGGACGAAACGACCGTGCGTTTTGCCGACGAGGAGGAGGGAGAGGAATCCCCAAAAGAACCGGAACTCGACGCGGACGGCAACCCTATTGCTCCACTTCCGCGCTTCAGCGAGGAACAGCACATTACTCTGGCTGACGCCAAACTTATAAAGCGCGATGCGTCCGTCGGCGACGAGCTTATCTTCCCTCTTGAGGCGAGAGACGACTACGGCCGCATAGCGGCGCAGACCGCAAAGCAGGTCATAATCCAGAAGATACGCGAGGCGGAGAAGACCGCTGTCGTGGCGGAGTTCGGAAAGCGCCAAGGAGAGATAATCTCCGGCAGTGTGCAACGCATGGAGCGCGGCAACCTTTACGTGGACCTTGGCCGCGCGACCGGCATTTTGCCTTACGAGGAGCAGATACCAGGCGAGCGGTACCGGCAGGGCGAGCGCATTCGCGCGCTTCTGTACCAGGTGGAGGAGTCGCCGCGCGGCATTTACTTGAGGCTCAGCCGCGCGCATCCGGACTTTCTCAAAAAACTTTTTGAGATGGAGGCTCCCGAGGCGGCGCACGGCACCGTTATATTTAAGGCCATCGCGCGCGAGGCCGGCAGCCGCTCGAAGGTCGCAGTCGCGTCGGCGGATGCGCATGTGGACCCTGTCGGCTCCCTGGTGGGCCAGCGCGGGGTGCGCGTTTCGACCGTAACATCGGAGCTCGGCGGCGAAAAAATCGACATTGTCGAGTGGTCGGAGGATCCAAAGGCCTTCATCGAGGAAGCGCTATCGCCGGCGCGCGTTCTTTCCGTAAACATAGACGATGGGGAGCACAAGGCGACAGTCAAGGTCGCCGAGGACCAGCAGAGCCTGGCGATAGGCCGCGGCGGGCAGAACGTGCGCCTTGCGGCCAAACTTACGGGATGGCGCATAGACATAGAGTCTATAGGCGGCGAAAAAGTCGCCGAGGCTGACGAGAGCGGCGAGCCTAAAGAAACGGGAACAGAAGTTGCGGAAACTAAAGAAACGAAGTAGTTTTGATAAATATGAATTTGTGGCACGAAATTTCGGCAGGTGATAAAACTCCCGACGAGTTCAATGTTATCGTCGAGATTAACAAGGGCTCGAAAAACAAATACGAGATAGACAAAAAGACCGGTATCATCGCGCTCGACCGAGTCGCTCATACCGCACAGGATTTCCCATTCGACTACGGGTTCGTTCCACAAAGTTATTGGCACGACAATGACCCGCTTGATGTGGTGCTTTTAACCACCTACGCCATTCTGCCTGGTATCTTGGTAAAGGCGCGGCCGGTTGCGATAATGCATATGGTGGATTCTGGCGAGCGCGACGACAAAATAATCGCTGTCCCTAAGGACGACCCGCGTTGGGCCGAGACAAGAGACCTCGGCGACATCAACAAGCATACGCTTAAGGAAATAGAGCACTTCTATTCAACATACAAAAAATTGCAAGATAAAGAGGTAATGGTTACCGGATTCGACGGTAAAGAGGCCGCGAAGGGCGCAATAAAGGAGGGTCTCGAACTGTATCGGCAAAAGTTCGGCAAGTAAGCATCGTAAGGTTATGAACAGCCCGCCGTCATAGACGGCGGGCTTCTTATTATATAATTGCAGGCAAGCATATGAAAAAGTTGATTATTTATCTCGCAATCTTGGGGCTCGCCGCGCCAGCCCTTGCCGGCGCGAGAACCGAGGCTTCGGTAAATGCATCGTCGACAATAAAGCTCGGGCCGGTTATTAAAAAAATAAATTTGGACGCTCGGGGCGATGCCTCGACTACGGTCAAAGCGCGTGTAGAACAAATCAAGAGCGCGATAAGCGAACACAAGGGAGAGATCAAGGAAAAGGCGCGCGGGCGCTGGGGGGAGAAGGCCCAAATGCATTTGGGCAACATTCTCGAGCACTTCGACCGCTCGGTAGACAAACTGGAAAACGCTTCCATGCGGCTTGAAACGCAGATAGGGAAGCTGAAGGTGCAGGGCCTTGCCATGGCGAGCTCGACAGACCTGCTTGCGCGGGCCGACGCCGATATCGAGGTCGCCGCGGAGAAAGGACTCGCGGTCAGCGCGGCCTTTGACGCGGCGCTCGCGAGTCCTACGCCGAAGGAGTATATGGGCGCGGTGCGCACGGCAATTGAAGCGGCGCAGGACGCTCTGCGGCAAGCGGCGCGATCCCTCATGGCAGTTATCCGCAGCATAAGACTGGAGGTCGGCGCGGGTGCGGATGTAGAATAATCTTATGGAAGCCGCCCCTATCATGGACCCGACGCCCCAGCCGCACAGCGGCGGGGGCGTCGGTGCGATAATCGGCATAATCATCGTTGTCCTGCTCCTCGCAGCCGGCGGGGCATATTTCTTTATACTGCAGTCGCAGAACGAGTTGGTAGTAAGTGAGAGCGGCGCATCAGCGGACTCATCCTCGGACGAGCTCCGCAACATCGAGGCGGACTTGAACGCAACCGGAGATGCGAATATCGAAGGAGAGTTTTCAAATCTGGAACAATCGTTGTAATATCGCCGGATGTCTCATGAGGAACTGGCGAAATATCTTTCTCTAAAAAATCTTCCCGAGTCCGAAGTCGAGTTTGCGGGCGAAATACCTTTCGAGGCAGTCGCGTCCTATCGCGACCGCGCCCTCGCGCACATCGCAGAACATTTGGAACTGCCAGGATTCCGCCCCGGCAAGGTGCCTCGCGCGATCGCCCTGCAAAAGGCCGGGGAGATCGCCGTATTGGAAGAGTCCGTGGAATTTTTTATAAAAGACTTTTATCCCGCGCTCATCGCGGCTCACAAAATTGATGCCGTAGGCCGGCCGGAAATACGCATTACAAAGCTCGCAACGGGTAATCCTGTGGGTATTTCAGTGCGCGTATGCGCGCTCCCAGAAGTCACCCTCCCGCGCAACTGGATGGAACTGCACGAGAAAATACCGCAGGAGCCATACGCGGGAGAATTGCCAAAGTCCGATCCGCCGCCGTCCCCAAAGGAGGAGCAGAAGGCTCGAGAGTACATGGCGCACAGCGCACGGCGCGCTAAGCTAATTGACTCGCTCATGGCGAAATCGGCCGTTGCAGTGCCGCGAGTTTTCATCGAGAGCGAGCAGGAAAAAATTCTGGCGCAAATGCGCGAGGATATTAAGCGTTTCGGGCTTTCGTTCGACGAATACCTGGTAAAAATAAACAAGACGGAAGAAACGATGCGCAGCGAGCTGCGCGAGAGCGCGCGGAGGCGCGCCAAGCTCCAGCTCGTCCTCAATAAGATAGCGCAGGAGGAAAAAATAGAGCCGGACAAAGACGCGGCAGAGACGGAAGTAAAGCGCGCCCTTGAGCATTTCCCGGACGCCAAGCGCGACCTACTGCGCATCCATATCGAAACCGTCCTCCGCAACGAAAAAGTTTTGAAGCTTCTGGAGGGTGAGAAACACAAATAAAAAGAGCGGGCAAGCGTTCGCCGTCCGTTATGCGATTGTATTCTAAAATATTGGCCCCGGCTTTTATCGCCGCGCTTACGAGCCTGTCATACGTCTTGATGTCCAGAAACAAGACATCGAGTTCCTGCCTGGTTGTCATATCGACCTCCATGAAACTATCTGCACTCGAGAATGCGCTTGATAAGTCAGAGAGTCAAGGCTAAACTACTTCCATGCAAACTTTCAGCAATCAGCTCGTTCCTATGGTCGTGGAGAAGTCGCCCTATGGCGAGCGGGCGTTCGACATTTATTCGCGGCTCCTTAAGGAGCGGATAATTTTTCTCGGCGGCCCCATCGAGGACAACACGGCGAATCTCATCATCGCCCAGCTCCTGTTCTTGGAGAGCGAGGACCCGAAAAAAGACATCCAAATCTACATCAACTCCCCGGGCGGCTCCGTAACGGCCACTTTGGCGATGCTCGATACGATGAACTACATCAAGCCGGATGTCGCGACAGTGTGCGTCGGCATCGCCGCCTCCGGCGCCGCGATAATGCTCGCGGGCGGACAGAAGGGCAAGCGCTTCGCTCTCCCCAATGCGGAGGTGATGATACACCAGCCATGGGGCGGCGCGCAGGGGCAGGCCACCGACATCGAGATAACCGCCAAGCACATCGTGGCGACGAGAGATCGTCTCAACAAAATTCTCGTTAAGGCGACGGGACAAACCATGGAGAAGATAGAGAAAGATGTGGAGCGCGACTTCTTCATGACCTCGGAGGAGGCCAAAAAGTACGGAATCATAGACGAGATATTCTTGCACAAAGGAAAAAAATAGGGCATTATTGCAGTGTCCGTTTCATATCAAATTTTATGATCTTTCTTTATGTCATTAACCACATTGTTTTTGCTCCTCGGGGCCGCGGGGCTGGGTGGCGCCGTCATTGGCTACGTATTCCGCTGGTTGCTTGTCCTATCGCGTAAGGGCTCGATAGAAGTCAAGGTTAAGCAGATGCTCCTCGATGCGCGCGAGGAGGCTAAAAAAATAACCGAGGTCACGCAGGAGGAGGCCAAGAGGGCCTCACTGGTCGGCGAAGAACTTCTCAAGGAAAAGGGAGAAAAGCTGACGCGCGCCGAGGAGCGCGTCTTCAAGCGCGAGGAGCAGATAGACAAGAAGCAGGGCGAACTCGACAGTGAAATAGAGGCGGTAAAAGCCCGCATCGAGGACGTTAAATCCATCAGAGAGCGCGCCGAGCAGCTGCTCGAGGAGCGCGCCGGCGCGCTTGCCAAAGTCGCGGGGCTTACTAAAGACGAGGCTAAGGAGCGTCTTTATGCGGAGCTTGAGCGCGAGATGAGCGACGATTTTATGGTCCGCCTGCAAAAGCTCGAGCGCGAGAGCGGGGAGAAGCTGGAGAGGCGGGCGCGCGAGATCTTGACGACCGCAATACACCGCATGGGGAATTCCGTCGCAAGCGACACAATGGCGACGGCAATCACCATTCCCTCCGACGACCTTAAGGGCAAGATAATCGGCAAGGAAGGCCGCAACATCAAGGCGTTCGAGCGCGCGACCGGCGTTGAGGTCATTATCGACGACACGCCGGGTTCCATAGTGCTTTCGTCATACGACCCCGTGCGTCGCGCGGTCGCGCGCGTCGCGCTTGAGAATTTGATAATAGATGGGCGCATCCAGCCCGCAAAAATAGAAGAGCTGGTAGAGAAGGCCAAGCAGGAGGTCAATAAAATAATCAAGGAAAAGGGCGAACAGGCGGCCTTCGAGGCCGGCGTCTTGAATCTCGACCCCAAACTTTTGCAGATTTTGGGCAGGCTCCACTTCCGCACGTCCTACGGGCAAAGCGTGCTTCAGCACAGCATCGAGATGGCCCACCTCTCCGGAATGATAGCCGAGGAGCTCGGCGCAAACCCGGCCGTGGCGCGCGCCGGAGCGCTCCTCCACGACATAGGTAAAGCGCTTGACCACGAGGTGCAAGGCACACATGTCGAGATAGGCCGCCGCATCCTGCAAAAATTCGGCGTCAGCGAGGAAGTCATAAAGGCGATGCAGGCGCATCACGAAGAGTACCCCTACGAAACTGTGGAATCGGTGATAGTGCAGGTGGCGGACGCCATCTCCGGCGGCCGCCCGGGCGCGCGGCGCGACAGCGTCGAGCAGTATCTAAAGCGGCTATCGGACATTGAGCAGATAGCGAACTCCTTCCCAGGCGTCGAAAAATCCTACGCCATTTCCGCAGGCCGCGAGGTTAGGATATTCGTCAAACCGGAAGAAATGTCGGACTTCGCCGCGCGCGAGCTGGCGCGGCAGATAGCCCTCCGCATCGAGAACGAGCTTAAGTATCCGGGAGAGATAAAAGTGAACGTGATAAGGGAGACAAGGGCAATAGAATTCGCAAGATAGCGGTCGGCAAGGCGGTTTTGGACGGACCGCCGCATTTGGGGATGGCTCTATTGCAGGCTTTTTTGGAGGAGGTATACTACGGAGGCTTTTAATAGTAACCTTTTAATCTATGAACAAGCAGGACATTGCGGAAAAGGTCCACGGCGTCCTTGGAACCACCAAGGCCGACGCCGAGCGCGCCGTCGAGGCGATGATAGACTGCATCGTCGGGTGCTTGCGCAAGGGCGAGGAAGTTTCGGTGGCGGGCCTCGGCATCTTCAAGACCAAAATGCGCGCCGCTCGCACGGCCCGCAACCCGCGCACGGGCGCTTCGGTGCAAGTGCCGGCGATGCGCGTGCCCAAGTTCCAGCCCGCAAAAGCGCTTAAAGAGGCGGTAAAGTAAATCCTAAAAATTCCGGAAAACCAAAAGCCCCCGAACGGGGGCTTTTGGTTTGGTGTCCCACTCAAGTCTCCTTACTCGATAAAATGCCTTGGAAAAATGGGGAGCCGAAATCCGAACATTTTTTGAACGAAGCTAATGGCGCGCGGGCTCACCTATTTCCATTCGCCTTTTATCAACTTCAATTTCTTTTCTTTACTCCAGCCTTTGAGTTGTATTTCACGCTTTCGAGCCTCAGATTTATTTGGAAAGGGTGCGGAAGAATACACTAACTCGAAAGACCCGTGCTGTCTTGCCATTTGAGAACCAGCGCCGGCATTATGGCAAATTATACGTTCTTTCGGGTTAGGAGAAATCCCAACATAGTAATAACCAGAAGCCGCTTGTGCTATGTATACAAACCATTTCATATTAGGAGCCCCTCGATAGAACTCGGGGTACTTCTCCACTTTACTATGGCTCAGTGTTTACACTGAGCGAGTCCTCGAGTCGAAGTGTGCGGGATGGGAGAATCGAACTCCCGACTACAGTTTGGAAAACTGTCGTTTTGCCACTAAACTAATCCCGCCTTCGTCCCGCCATAGCGTGACTTCGGCGGGCAAGCCCGCTAGTCCGCTAGGGCGGAAAAACTCAATTTAGTATAATACTTCTAATCATGGAATTTATCTACGGATTAATTGACGCCGTGGCAAGGTTTTTTGCCGTAGTGATTGTTGCAATTGCTACGCTTTTTGGCGCGGCACCGCAGGTGGTGACCCAAGCTCCAGCGCCGACGCAGGATATAGCGACGACAACGCGAGTAACCATGCAAGAGCCGGAGCCGCAACTTACAGCCCCTCAAGGCAACACCTCTCCGCAAGCGGGCGAGGAGTTGCCTTCTGTCACTCCCGCGGCGAAAATCCCGGAACCGCTGGAGCCTGCCGACGCGCCCGCGAAGTCGTTCTCACAGTTAAATACCGAAACGCGCGCGGCGCTGATAAATATTGTCTGCACCACACTGCGCGGCGGCTATCTCAACCCCATTTCCGGCAGCGGCGTTATCGTGGACAGCCGCGGCGTAATTTTGACAGCCGCACACGTCGCGCAATATTTCCTTTTGCGCGACTACGGCATGCCCGGTAATATTGACTGCATCGTGCGCGCTGGGAGCCCAGCCGAGCCGCAATACCGCGCCGCCCTGCTTTATCTCCCGCCTACATGGGTGGCGGAGAACGCCCCCCAAATTGCAGAGCAGCGGGCCCTCGGCACGGGCGAGAGGGATTATGCATTTTTGCTTATTACCGGCCCGTATAACCCCAAAAATCCCCTGCCTTCCCACTTCCCTGCTCTTGAGCCTGACATAGGCGAGCGGACGCTTGGCGAACAAATACTTCTTGCCGCCTATCCGGCCGGATTTCTTTCCGGCGAGACGATAGCAACCAACCTTTATGCAAGCTCGGCGCTCGCCTATCTAACCCGCCTTTATTCCTTCGAGGGCACGGCGGACGACATTGACCTTTTTTCCATAGGCGGCACAATACTCTCCCAAAGCGGTTCTTCGGGCGGAGCCGCAGTACCACTTAAAAGCGGCAGGCTCGGCGGGATAATTTCGACCGCAATACTTGAAGGTTCTACTGGCGAGCGCGATCTGCGCGCCATAACTCTCTCCCACATTGATGAGAGCCTGAAAAGCGCGGGACACGGGGGTATAAAAGGGCTTCTCTCCGGCGATCTTGCGGCAAAAGCTGCGCTTTTTAACGCCACGGTCGTCCCCGGCCTTACTGCACAACTCATCTCCGCCCTCGACGGGCGGTAAAATTCGGGCTGCTGGGAATCGAACCCAGTTCTCGTGCTCCCAAAGCACGCATACTACCGGTGTACTACAGCCCGTTCGCACACTCTATCATATGTCCTTTAGATGTCCTTTAGGCTACAGGATCACATTCTCCAAAACCTCCACGCGGGCCTTACGGTCCTCAAAGTTTAAGTACACACAGACAACATCTATCTGCCAGGGCCTATTTTCTGGCACTTTCCTATCCAGTAAATAGGTCTGGACCGCTCGATGGAGCCTTTTGAGCTTCGATGGATGAACATTTTCCTCCGGCCGATACATTTCACGTGAACCCAATTTGGCAAAAGATTCACGTGAAACTGACTTTACCTCCACAAAATAGAGCTTTTTTGCTTTCTCCGCTACTATATCTATCTCGCCCCACGGCTTTAAATAATTGCGCTCGATTACCTTATATCCCCTATTCTCTAGCCAGTGGCAAGCTACTCCTTCCCCAATATCGCCTGTTTGACGCTTAGCTGTCTTGGACATATATAATACGGTTCACGTGAAAACAAATCGTTACTATAGTAACCATAAAGGACATAAAAATGTCCTTTATGCACATCTTCACAGTCTTTTCCACAGAAACAAGCGATTTGGGTGTCTTTTATCGCCTTTTTGTGCGGCCAGGGAGAATCGAACTCCCAACTCGTCCTTGGCAAGGACGCATTATACCACTTAACCATGGCCGCAATTTCTAAAAATAATTATATCCCATTCCTGCGCTCCCGTCAGGACTCGAACCCGAAATTCGACGTCCGAAGCGTCGCGTGATATCCATTTCACCACGGGAGCAAGCTATGAATCAATATTAGCTTTATCTGTTAGAATTAGCCAATGCAATTGCGCCCCAGCCAAATACCGCCGGAAGTGGTGCGAGTCGTCAGCTCGCTCGAAAGGGCAGGCTTCGAGGCATGGATAGTAGGCGGATGCGTGCGGGATATCCTCTTGGGGCTCAAGCCCAAAGATTGGGACATAACGACCAGCGCCAGTCCCGACCAGATACAAAATTTGTTTGAAAACACCTTTTATACCAACGAATTCGGGACAGTAGGGGTAGTAAACCCACCTTCTCCAGAGGCTATGGAAGAGCGCGACAAAGTTACAGATGAGAGTTTGCGAATAATAGAAGTGACGCCGTACAGGCTGGAGGGCAAATACAGCGATGCGCGCCGGCCCGATACGGTGGAGTGGGGCAGAACGCTCGAAGATGACCTTAAACGCCGAGACTTTACGGTAAACGCCATGTCCTATAGCCCATCTAAAGGACAACTCGTTGACCTTTATGACGGTATAAAGGACATATCCGATAGAACGATCCGTGCGGTGGGGGATCCTACAGCCAGGTTTGAGGAAGATGCCTTGCGGATATTGAGGGCGGTGCGTATAGCCGCCGAGTTGGACTTTGCCATAGAGCCAGAGACCCAAGCCGCCATGGAAAGGTGCGCGGGACAGCTCCAAAAAATCTCAAAGGAGAGGATACGAGATGAATTCGTGCGCATTATTCTTTCTCCACAGCCCATGAAAGCCCTTATTTTAAGCCGCGAAATAGGTATATTGAGATACATTGTGCCGGAGCTAGAGGAGGCAGTGGATATCGAGCAAAATCAGGCTCACAGATACGATGTTTTTGAGCACAGCCTGCGCTCTCTACAACATGCCGCCGACAAGGGATGGGAGCTTGAAGTGCGACTCGCGGCGCTTTTCCACGATCTGGGAAAGCCAAAGAGTAGGCGTTTTGCGGAAGATAAAAAAGACTGGACTTTCTATGGTCATGAGATAGTCGGAACAAAAATAGCCAAGAAGAGGCTCGATGAGCTCAAGTTTTCACGTGAAATCGTTACTAATGTAACAAGTCTCGTACGTTGGCACATGTTTTTCAGCGATCCGGATAAGATAACACTTTCCGCCGTTCGGCGTATAATCACAAATGTAGGGAAAGAGCATGTCTGGGATCTTGTCAATCTTAGAATATGCGACCGCGTAGGCACTGGTAGGCCAAAAGAACAGCCGTTTCGCCTGCGAAAGTATCAATCAATGATAGAACAGGCTCTCCGAGACCCCGTTTCAGTAGGAATGCTTAAAATTGACGGGAAACGCCTGATGGATGTTACACGTGAACCATCAGGTCCTAGAATCGGATGGATATTACACGCCTTGCTGGAAGAGGTGCTGGATGACCCGGCAAAAAATACAGAGGAGTATTTAGAAAAAAGGGCAGGGGAACTGTCGAAGCAAAAGGATAACAGCCTCCGCGAGCTTGGAGAGGGCGGCAAGGAAAAGAAACAGGAAGCGGAGAATCAGGAGATAAAGGACATCCAGAAGAAATATTTCGTATAAAGGACATTGTGTGGATAATGTCCTTTACAATGTCCTTTATGTCCTTTACAATCATTCCAGACGGATTTCCTGGTCAAAGCTCGTCATGAGCGAAAACTCGGAACATTAGTTCTTTCATTCATTAGGTGTAACTATCCACTTTGCCAGTAGGGTAGCTGCCCAATGCGCGCATAGTGCGCTATTTCCCAAATTCATTGTCACCCCGATGCTACTGTGCGAACCCCCGCTTTTAGTTCAAAAATGTGGTTCGCGGACACGCTAGCTAGGTAGGAGCTTCTCTCCCAGTTTAGGAAATACCAGCGCACAACCGCTCTTCCGCTCGGAAGGGCGGTTTTCAATTTTCATATTACTTCACTAGCGTAATTCCAACACAATAGGGCAGTGGTCGGAACCCAAGATATGGGGAAGTATTTCCGCTTTTGCAACTTTGGGCAACAAACGCTTTGATACAAAAAAGTAGTCGATGCGCCAACCGATGTTGCGTTCGCGCAACATCCGCCACGGTGCCCAGTACGTATAGTGCCCGTTGCCGGAGGGGACAAAATGCCGAAACGAGTCTATAAAGCCAGCCTCTACTATTTTATCAATGCCCTCCCGCTCCTCTTTGGTAAATCCGTGCTCGCCCTCGTTCTCTTTTGGATTCGCCAAGTCGTTCCGCGTGTGTGCAACATTGAGGTCGCCGCAGAAAATCACTGGCTTTTCTTTATTGAGCCTCCGCAGATATTCCAGAAATGCGGGGTCCCACCGCTCGTGCCGGAGCTTCAGGCGCGAAAGGTCGGGCTTCGAGTTGGGCGTATAAGAGTTGACGAGCCAGAAGTCATTAAACTTTGCCGCCATAACGCGCCCCTCGGTGTTCGGGTCGCCGTAACCGTCATCATGCAATTTATATTTTTTGCAGATATCTTCCGGAAGGCCTAGTACGACCGCTTTCGGATTTAACTCTTTTTTTACAAAAATCGCGGTGCCGGAGTAGCCCTTCTTGCGCGTCGAGGAGTTCCAATATTCCTCAAACTCCGGCAAGTCGATCTCCGCCTGGCCCTTTTCGGCTTTTGTCTCCTGCAAGCATAAAATGTCGGGACGGATTTCCCGCACGAACGGCACAAACAGTCCGCACTTATGCACGCTCCGCAGTCCGTTGACGTTCCAAGATACAAGTTTCATTTTCTTCTTTTGCCGTGGAAGGCTTTATGAACCTCGCGCAGGTGTCTGTCAGTGACATGCGTGTAAACCTGCGTCGTCGCTATGTTGGCGTGGCCGAGCAGTGCCTGCACCGAGCGGAGATCGGCGCCGTTCTCAAGCAGGTCGGTCGCGAAAGAATGCCTTATTACGTGCGGAGTGACCTTGCGCGTGATGCCCGCCCTGACGGCGTAGTGTTTGACAAGGCGCTCCACGCTGCGCGGTGTTATCCGCAAATCGCCATCGCCGGCATTTCTGGCCATTTGGACGAACATCGCCTCGTCAATGTCGCCGCGCCTGTCTAGGTAATCCCTGACGGCCTTCTTGGCGGCGGAGGAGAGAAAAACGACGCGTACCTTCTCGCCCTTGCCGCGGACAGAGAACTCGTCGCGAGACAGATCCAAGTCTCGATTGAGCCGGCAAAGTTCCGAGACGCGCAAACCGGTAGAAAATAAGAGCTCCAATATGGCCCGGCCTCGGAAAGAAACCAGAGTACCGCCCGTTGGGGCCCGCATCAGGCGATCGAGTTCGTCGGAGGATATCAAATCGAGGTCGCGTGCTCCTATCCTTGCAAGTTCTATCCGCTCCGGATTCAAACTTCCGATCTCGCGCCTGCGTAAAAATTTGAGAAAGGCGCGCAAGGCGATCAGGTAGAAGTTTTGAGTTTTTAGTTTTAGATTTTGTCTGTTCAAATGCAGGCGGAACTCGCGGATAACTTTTTCGCTTATCTCATCCGGCTTGCCGACATTGGCATGCGACAGGAAGCGGACAAGATACCTATCGTAATTCTCTACCGTTTTTACCGACCGGCCTTTTTCGATCTCCAAATATTCAAGAAATTCGTTTTTGAAGAACTTCAGATCTTTCATTTGTTTAGTGTCGCACAATACTTTGTTTTAATGAAGTCGGTCGCCGGCTCTTGCGTTTTTAAGATAGCCGTGATACTATTCCTTCATGCTTACCAAGCAGAAAAAGACCAAAATAATCAAGGAATCCGCGGTTCACGATAAGGATTCCGGATCTTCCGAGGTACAGATCGCGCTACTTACGCGCCGCATAGACGAGCTTGCGAGCCATCTTAAAAAGCACGCCAAAGACAAGCATTCGAGGCGCGGCCTCTTGCAAATTGTGGCAGACCGCCGCTCGCATCTTAAATATTTGGAGACCAAGGACAAAAGGCGCTATGGCGCAATAGTCAAAAAACTGGGGCTGAAGAAATAATTTGGTATACTGAAGCCTGGTTCTATTTTTTAAAAACTAGATTGTTTTTCGTATGGCTATAATCAAGCACAAAAGCCAGCGCGTCGGCATTTTTATAGACACGCAGAACCTTTATCACAGCGCAAAAAATCTTTACAAAGCGAAGGTGAACTTCGGACAGGTGGTAAAGGAGGCGCTTGCAGGCCGCACCTTGATACGCGCCATGGCTTACGTTATAAGGACGGAGAGCGAGGACGAGAAGGGATTTTTCGAGGCGCTCAACAAACTCGGTATTGAGACACGGGTCAAGGACATCCGCGTCTTTGCCGGCGGCGCAAAAAAGGCCGACTGGGACATCGGCATGGCGATAGACGCAATAGCGATGGCGCAGAAGCTGGACACCGTTATTCTGGCGACCGGCGACGGAGATTTCGTTCCGCTGGTCGAGTACCTTAAATATACGTACGGAATACAGGTGGAGGTCATCGCCTTCAGCAAATCGGCGTCGGGTCAGTTGCGCGAGGCGGCGGACGACTTTATAGACATGTGCGAGGACCCGAAAAACTATCTCATAGGATACCGCGGCGGCCGCGGATGGATACCCGGATTCGGAGGCAAGCCAAACGGTAACGGAGCGGAAAGCAATAACGAGCCGCGCGAGGACGACGATCCGGCGATAAGAATGTCGGGCGAGGAAGAATAACATCACTTGCGTTTTTTATGGCGCCGGGCCTATTTTTTTGCTACAGTTTTATCGGTTTGGACCGGATTAAAAGATAATCGCGAAGCGCGCGGATAGGTAGGTTTCAAGCGAAAGTTTGAAATCTGAAATCCGCGGGCTTCGCCAACGCGAAGATGCAAAGCAAAAGTTATTCCATAGACATCGGCGGCAAAACCATGACCGCCGAGTTTACCGATCTGGCGGAGAACGCAAGCGGCTCGTGCCTACTGCGCTACGGAAACACCACGGTCCTCGCAACCGCGGTCATGTCCGAAAAGACGCGCGACGACATCGACTACTTTCCGCTCACCGTAGACTATGAGGAGCGCTTCTATGCGGCTGGCGCCATACTCGGTTCGCGCTTTATGCGCCGCGAAGGGAGGCCCAGCGAAGAGGCCATACTCTCCGGACGCATCGTCGACCGCACCATCCGCCCGCTTTTCCCAGGCCACATCCGCAACGAGGTACAGGTCATAATCACCGTGCTCTCGCTTGATGAGGACGACCCGGCGCAGGTGGCGGTAAACGCGGCATCTCTTGCTCTTGCGACCTCCGATATCCCGTGGAACGGGCCCGTCGCGGCCGTGCGTATCGGACTGATTTCTCAAGGCGACGCCTTTGTGATTAATCCGACTTACGAACAGCGCGACAGAGCCTCGCTCGATACACTTGCCTGCGGAAAAGACACGACAATAAACATGGTAGAGGTCGCGGCGAAGGAGGCGGACGAAAAAACGATAGCGGCGGCGTTCGAGAGCGCGGTCGCCGAGCACTCCAAGTTGCTCGCATGGCAAGAGGACATAATCGCAGAGGTCGGGAAGCAAAAGCGCCCCGCGCCGGAGCCCGAATTGTCCACCGCACTTACCGAATTGTTCAAGGCGGAGTTCGCCCCTCGCCTTGGAGAGACGGTCTTCTGCGGCGAGGCGGGAAAGAAAAATATTTACGCGCTTAAAAAGGAGTGGCTGGAGAAGGCCGGGGCGCTTGAAACCCAAGGTTCGACCTCAGACCAGGGCTCTTCAAGGTCGAACCTTAAGATCGCGGACAGATACTTCGAGGACAAAATAGACGAAGAAATACATCGCGGGGCGATAGAGGAGGGCAAGCGCGCCGACGGGCGCGGCATGGGCGAGATACGCCGGCTTTTTGCAAAAGCCGGCGGCATCTCTCCCGTTCTCCACGGCTCGGGTATCTTCTACCGCGGAGGCACGCATGTGTTCACCGCGCTTACTTTGGGCGGACCCGGCGACTCCCTGCTCGTCGATACCATGGAATCGCAGGAGGAGAAGCGGCGCTTTATGCATCATTACAACTTTCCTCCGTACTCGGGTGGAGAGACTGGGAGGATGGGCGGCATCAATCGCCGCGCCATAGGACACGGCGCGCTCGCACAAAAGGCGCTTGAGCCTGTCCTGCCGAGCCAGGAGCAGTTCCCGTACACAATCCGCCTCGTTTCGGAATGCTTTGCCAGCAACGGCAGTACCTCGATGGGTTCGGCCTGCGCTTCGACTCTCGCGCTTATGGACGGCGGCGTCCCCATAAAAGCGCCGGTCGCGGGAATAGCGATGGGTTTAATGATGAGAGGCGCGAATGTTTATAAAATTCTTACCGACATTCAGGGTCCGGAAGACAGCCATGGCGACATGGACTTTAAGGTCGCCGGCACGCGCGGCGGGGTAACGGCCATTCAAATGGACATCAAGCTCGGCGGCGTGCCGGTGCCGATATTGACGGAAGCGCTTGAAGGCGCGCGCGCCGCGCGCATGCAGATTTTGGACCTTATGGAAAAGGAGATACCCGCCCCGCGCGCCAAGTTAAGCCCGCGCGCTCCGGAGATAATCTCAATGCGCGTGCGCCCCGACCAGATCGGGCTTGTCATCGGCGGCGGAGGCAAAACTATAAACGGAATAAGGGACTCCGCAGGCGTGGATGACATCACTATAGAGGATGACGGCTCGGTCTATATCACGGGCAAAAGCGGCACGGCGCAAAAAGCACGCGAGATGATAGAACAGATAGTAAAGGAGTATATGCCCGGCGAAGTTTACGAGGGCGAAGTGACCCGGCTTATGGATTTCGGCGCATTCGTCAAGATAGGGCCGTCAAAGGATGCCGAGGGGCTTGTTCATGTTTCCGAAGTCGCGCCGTTCCGCATCGGAAAGATCTCTGAAGCGGTCTCTGTTGGGGACAAAGTGCGGGTTATGATAAAAGAGATAGACGAGAAGGGCCGGATCAATTTCTCCATAAAAGCCGCGGATCCGGAATTCGCGTTTCGCAAGGGGCTTAAGACATCAGAAAACAATGGCGGACCAAACGGGCGGAGACAAGATAGATCTTGATAAAATCCTGCTTCCAAAAAAGGAATCGGTTTCACCCGATAGCGCCCAGCGGGTAAATGCCGGGGCTCTTTTGGAACAAGAGCAAAAAGCTACGCTGAAGCCAGCGGACGGCATTCAAGGCGACGCCTTAACACCGGGGCTCCCCAAGGCGTCGCCCTTGGGCTCTGCCGCTTCGCCCGCGCGGGAGGACGGCGTAAAGCCGATACAAACCTATCAAAGAGACATCGAGAGGGTCATCGAGCAGAAAAACGTATCGGTAGTTTCCGTCGCGGCCGCGGAGGCCGAAAGGAGGGCGCAAGGCGGAACTTCGCAAAAAGAAGCGGCACCCCATCCGGAACAAAACACGCTTCTCAAAAGGACCGCTCTCACTATTGGCGGGATTCTGTTGCTAGCCGCGGCGGCGGGGGCGCTGTATCTCGTTCTGACGCGCGATACTTCTGTACCCATAGCAGGGCAACTGCAGGCACCGTTTATCTTTGTGGACGATACGACCATTATCGAGGTAGCGCGAGAGGATACGCGCGCGGCTTTGATTCAAAAACTCGACGCGGCGCGCAAGGGCGAGTCACTTTCCCTTGGATCTGTGGCGCGGCTGTATCCCGCCACTCCCGCGGAGCAGGAGGACGGCGTGCCCGAGCTTCTTACCGCGCCGCGGCTTCTTGATATTCTCGCACCCTATCTGCCTGGGGAATTAGTGCGGACTCTGGAGCCGGCATATCTGCTTGGCATACATATTTTTGACGAGAATCAGCCGCTTCTCATTTTGCGCGTCGACTCATACGAGCAAGGGTTCTCGGGCATGCTCGCGTGGGAACGCACGATGCAGGGCGACCTTTCGCCGCTTTTCGATCGCAAGGCTCCTCTGCGTGCGGCAACTCCTTCGGCGGAACAGAAGACTTTAACCAATTCTTCAACGTCTCCGAGTGCGGTCCTGTCGTCCGGTTTTACCGACAAAATCGTAGAGAACCGCGATGCGCGCGTCATTCAGAACGAGGGCGGCGATATATTGTTGCTATGGACCTTCCTGTCCCGCAATACGATACTGATAACGACCAACGAATACACCCTGCGCGAAGTAATATCCCGCCTCTCGAGCTCCCCCATAGTCCCGCTCGCGCAGTAACGCGGATTTGATATACTCTTTTGCATGAATACTGAATACTTTAAGCAAAAGCTCGAGGAGGAGAGGGGCGTGGTCGAGGGCCAGCTTAAAGAATTGGGACGCGAGAATCCGAGCGTACCTGGCGACTGGGATGCGACCGGAGGCAGTCTTGAGACCATGAGCCCCATCCAGGACAGCAATGAGGCGGCCGACAAGCTGGAAGAATACGGGGAGAGGCGCGAGGAGACAAACCAGCTGGAAATTCGCCTGCGCGAGATAAACGAGGCGTTGGGGAAAATAGAAAAAGGAACGTACGGCGTGTGCGAGGTCTGCGGCGAGCCGATAGGAGAGGATCGTCTCGAGGCAAACCCCGCCGCACGCACCTGCAAAGAGCATATGTAGCTCGCTTTGCAAAAGATTCCTCGCTCCGGAGAGATGAACACGACCCCTACTCCTCCGCAAGGAACTTTTGCTTCGCTCGCTGTGAAGAACTCATGCTAGAGTTGTTTAATGCAGTACGCGAGAGTGTACGGGGCGCAGACTTCGCTTTTATCGCCGCATATAGTAACGGTCGAGACGGATATATCCGGGGGCCAACTGCACAAATTCGATATTGTCGGCCTGCCGGATAAGGCTGTGGAAGAGGCGCGGGACAGGGTCGCATCGGCTATAAAGCACAGCGGTTTTAAGTCCCCGAAAGTAAAAAACGAAAAAACTGTCATATCACTCGCGCCTGCGGACTTAAAAAAGGAGGGGCCGATGTTCGACCTGCCCATTGCGCTCTCATATCTGCTGGCGGCAGGCGACATACGCTTCGACCCGGAGCCGTATCTTTTCATAGGCGAACTGTCCCTTGACGGGCGGCTGTGCGGCGTGCGCGGGATACTCCAGCTCGTCGCCGAAGCGAAGAAAAGGGGTAAGCGCGGAATTTTTGTCCCGCTGGAGAATGCGCGCGAGGCGGCGCTCATCCACGGCATAGACATTTACGGGGCGGGGTCGCTCCTCGATGTCGTCGGGCACGTAAATACGAAACAGAGGCGCCTGACCCAAACCCCGCAAGGTTTGACCTTAAAAAAAGGCTCCTCAAGGTCGAACCTTAAAATCCAGCCCATGCCGCAAACCAAACTGGAAGCGGATTTCGGCGAATCGCAATTCGCATTCGAGGACATACGCGGACAAGCTTCGGCAAAGCGCGCGGCTGTTATCGCCGCGGCAGGAGGCCACAACATGGGGCTCTCGGGTCCACCGGGGACGGGCAAGACCATGCTCGCGCGGGCGCTTGCCTCGATTTTGCCGCCGCTTACCTTTGACGAGGCACTCGAAGTAAACGGCATACACTCGGTAGCCGGCGCACTCATGGACGAGCTTATGACGATGCCGCCGTTTCGCGCGCCGCATCACACTTCCTCATATGTTTCCATTGTAGGCGGCGGCGCAAATCCGCGTCCCGGCGAGGCGACGCTAGCGCACAGGGGAGTACTTTTCCTCGACGAGTTCCCGGAATTCGAGCGGCGCGTCATCGAGGCTCTGCGCCAGCCTCTTGAGGACCGCGTTATAGCGATCGCGCGGGCCAAAGGCACCGCTCTTTTCCCCGCGCGCTTTACGCTTGTCGCGGCGATGAATCCGTGCCCGTGCGGCAACTATGGTCATCCGGAGATCGAATGCACATGTAGCCCGTTCGCGCTCGAGAAGTACCGCCGCAAGCTTTCGGGACCGATAGCCGATCGCATAGATCTTTGGAGCGTGATGGGACCGGTCGAGCTTCAGGAGCTCGGAAGACGCGCGGTGCAGGGGAGCGAGACGCGCGACGCGCGCGAACGCGTTCTAAACGCACGCGCAGCACAGAAGGAAAGATTTAAAAAGAGCAAAGCGACGGATAAAACCAAGGCTTCGACTTCGCTCAAGCTAAATAGTGATCTCTCGCCGCGCGAGCTCGATGATTTGGTGCCGCTCACGGGCTCGGTGCGCGCCACGCTGGAGAAAGCGGGCGCACGCTTTTCCCTATCGCCGCGCGCCTACCATCGCGTAATAAAAGTGGCGCGCACCATCGCGGACCTCGACGGATCGCCGGACGTCAACGATTCGCACATATTGGAAGCGCTCCAGTACCGCGAGAAGAAAAGCTAGATGTAGTATATAACCCTGCTATAGCTTGGTTATACGCTACGCATCAGTCCGTTAAAGCATTCCAAAAAAAGCACCAATCTTCCAACAGGAAAATTGGTGCGACGGTTCGGCTTCTCAACCAACTACATAATGGCCGAGGCCAACATTGGCGGCCGAGGATAGTCCCGCTCAAACTCATCGTACATCGTGAGCGGTTTCACTGCGTCGGCGTCGGCCTGCTGGGGAACTTGTCCCAGAACCCCGGTGGCGACTGCAATGGCCTGTAAAACTTCGCGCCGGTTTTTTAACATGCTAAAAAGAACCTCCCATGCTTGAAGGCCCCGGGCATCGGAACCATTATTAAATTAAACCACCCTGCGAGAAAAAATCAAGCTTTATCGGAAGACGCTAAATTTATCTTGCAAACGGATTCGCCGCGCCGCGAACCTCGAAGTGCAGGTGGTGGCCCGTTGATTTTCCTGTCGAGCCAACCGTGGCTATTACGGCGCCTTTCCCCACGCGCTCTCCCACAGAGACATAGAGTCGGCTCGCGTGCGAGTAGAGCGTTTGCGTCCCGTTATCATGCTTGATTACGAGATATTTACCATAGCCACCATTCCACCCGCTATCGCGGGCGATTATCACAGTGCCGGCGGCAGCGGCGAGAATGCCGGTACCGGAAGGAGCTCCTATGTCTATACCGTTGTAACCGTGGAGTCCTTGGGTTATCACGCCGCCCTGCATGGGCCAGGCGTAATATCCGACGACATTGCGGTTGCCGCCAGTGCGCGCCGGAGAAGTCGAGCGCGGCGTTATCTCCCCGTCGGGGATAATTATCACCTCCCCGACCGCAAGGCTTGCGCCGTCAATATTGTTAAATCCAGCTATTTCATCCCCGTCCGCTTTGTATTTTTCGGCTATGGACTGCAGCGTTTCCCCTTTGACCACTGTATGGCGCACCCCGGTTATCGGAAGGACCACCAGTTGCTGTCCCTCCTGAATTTTCCCGTTCTTTAAGTCGTTCGCCCACATTATGGTGTTGACAGAGACGTCGAACATTCCAGCGATACCGGAAAGGGTGTCACCGCGGTGCACCGTATATACGCTGATTTGTGCAGACTCCATGCTCTCGGTGATGTCGGCAAGGGTCCCCGACGGGCCGCCTTGGGGCAGGAGAGCCGAGCCTCCGACAATGGCTATATCGCCGCCGCCTGTCGGGTGCGGATCAATATTTGTGGCAGGAGCAAGGATAGGGATTGTTTGGGAATTAAGCTTTAGAGAAGAGGCGCTGGCCGCCTCCCCGAACCCTCGCAGCCATTCTGTAAAAACACTTGCGGAAGCCAAAAGGGGTATCCCCAACGCCAAGAGTGCAATGCCGATCGCGGCACTGTAGCGTATTCGCTTTTTGGGATCTAAAGATGTTGGGTCCAAAGTGATTTTACCCTGAATTCTGTCGCCTTCCGCAAAAAAGTGGCTCTATAGAGCCACTTTTCAGCTCACCGTATCCGTATGTGCCCACTATAGCCAGTCGGCTTCCGAATAGTCAACTACTTCGTTTGCCGTCTGTGGAAAACATGAAGATCGGTACCAAAAAACATTGAAAAATAACGATTAAAAGGATAGACTGCCTTCATGGACCATCTCACCGACCTCAACCCAGAGCAGAGAAAGGCTGTTTTGGCAACAGAGGGGCCCCTGCTCGTATTGGCGGGAGCCGGAGCGGGCAAAACCAGGGTTATAACCGAGCGCATTAAGGAAATTATCAGGAGGGGAGCCGAGCCGGAGCAGGTCCTTGCGGTCACCTTTACCAATAAGGCAGCGGGAGAGATGCGCGATAGGGTGCGCGAAGGTCTGACGAATCAAGACGACGCCTTAGGGAGCCCCAGTCTAGGGAGTCACCCTAACTCCGCGCCGTTTATAGCGACCTTCCACTCGCTCGGCCTTACTATTATTAAAGAAAATTATCGGTTGCTCGGCCTCAAGCGCCGGCCTGTCGTTTACGACCGTGCCGACTCACTGCGGGAGATAAAGCGTGCGCTCAGGGAAACCGGCGCGGAGGATTTGGGCGCTGGTTCAGCGCTTGCCGTTATAAGCCGCAGCAAGGGAGAGGGTATAGCGGCCGAGGAGTTTGCCGCGGGCGTGGATCCGCCGGCTGGCGGACCGCGCGACAAAGCTATCGCGCGGGCGTGGATTCTGTACGAGGCGGCCTTGCGTCGCGAGGGAGCGCTCGACTTCGACGACCTGCTTCTGCGCGCCGTGCAAATTGTCGAAGAGCATGGCGAGGTGCGCGGGGCACTGCATAAACGCTGGCGCTACATGCTTATTGACGAGTATCAGGACACCAACAAAATACAGGCGCGTCTGGCGCGGCTTCTTGTCGGCCCCGGAGAGAACATCTGCGCGGTTGGGGACGTGGACCAGTGTATATACAGCTGGAGGGGGGCGCGAGTGCGCAATCTTTTATCGTTTGATAAAATATTCCCGGGCGGTCGGACGGTAAAGCTGGAGGAAAATTACCGCTCTACCAAGACAATTCTCGCGGCTGCGAATGAGGTCATAGTCAAAAACGCATTCCGACCCGAAAAAAATCTTTTTACGAAAAACGGCGACGGAGATCCTCTCTCCGTTTATCAGGCGTTCGACGAGGCCGACGAGGCGGCGTTCGTAACGCGCGCCGTGCGCGAGAAAATGGAACAAGGGAGAGAGCCCCGCGATTTTGCCGTGCTTTACCGCGCGAATTTCCAGTCGCGCGTTCTGGAAGAGCGTTTTCTGGCGGCGGAAATTCCGTATCAGGTCGTCGGCACGCGCTTCTTCGAGCGCAGGGAGGTCAAGGACGCGCTCTCGTTTATCCGCGCGGCTCTGTACGATACCGCGGGCGACGTGGCTCGCATCGCCAATGTGCCGCCGCGCGGCATCGGCAAGGTAACGCTGTTAAAACTGCTCTCGGGCCGGCCTCCGGGCGAGAGGGCGGCGGACTTTAAAAAATTACTCGTTGGCGTGCGCGTCGCCGCGCGAGAGATGCCGCCGCAGGAGCTGATTAAATTCGTTATTAGAGAGAGCGGAATGGAGCGCTTCTATAAAGAAGACGATCCATATGGCGGAGGGGGGCAGGAGCGCCTCGAGAATCTGCGCGAGCTCGCATCGCTCGCCTCCCGCCACAAAACAACGGAGGAGTTTCTGGAGGCGGCGGCTCTTGCGGGCGATCAGGACGAGATAAAAGAGGAGAAGAATGCGGTCAAGCTTACAACCGTCCACGCGGCAAAGGGGCTTGAGTTCCCGGTCGTGTTCATCACAGGGCTTGAGGAAGGGCTTTTCCCGCACGATAGGCTCGATGGAGAGGCGGAGGACAAAGAGGAGGAGCGTCGTCTCATGTATGTCGCCCTGACGCGCGCCAAGGAAAAAGTTTACCTGACATATGCGTCCTATAGAACACTTTTCGGCCAGAAAAACGCTTCCTGCCCCTCCCAATTTCTTGAGGACATTCCAGAAAATCTGGTACTATCCGAATCCCCGGAAAGAATCGGTAAAACAATATATTTGGAATGAAATTAAAAAAGTCGCTCGGGCAACACTTCCTGCATAACGCATTCTATTTGAATGCGGTCGCCGATGCGGCAGAAGTCAAAAAGGGCGATTCTGTTCTCGAGGTGGGGCCGGGCGACGGCGCACTCACGGAAGTTCTGCTTGCGCGCGGAGCAAAAGTGATTGCGGTCGAAAAAGATGCGCGTTTGATACCGATTCTGAAAGAAAAATTTAAAAATAAAAAAAAATTTAAAATTATAGAAGGGGATGTCTTGCGATATGATATATCATATCAATTAGGGAAATATAAAGTGGCCGGGAATATTCCATATTATATCACGGGCGCATTGCTGAAAAAATTTTTGTCCGCAAAGCTGCAGCCCAAGCTCCTGGTTTTTTTGGTGCAAAAGGAAGTTGCCGAGCGCATAGCGCGAGGCAAAAAAGAATCCGTACTTTCTCTCTCCGTAAAGGTGTACGGTGAGCCCAAAATAATAAAAACTGTTCCGCGAGGCGCGTTCTATCCCGCGCCGAAAGTCGATTCCGCCATATTGGCGGTCAAAAACATATCGAGAAAAAATTTTAAGAGAGCCACACACGAAAAAAAGTTTTTCGAGCTTGTGCGGGCGGGATTTTCCCAAAAACGCAAACAGCTAAAAAACACCTTAAAACATTCGGACATTCTGCGGAGTGTCGGGGTGTCGGAGAACGCACGCGCGGAGGACATCGGGCTCGCGCAGTGGCTTGCGCTTTCTAAATACTGACGCCGTCGTACTGGATGCGGAAGCCGGGAACGCCGTTGCACAGTAGCGGCAGGTCGTAAATGCCTAATATCTGCTGGCCGGGATGAAGAGGGGGCAGTCCTATGGTTCCCGGACCCCATACATAGAACGGGGAGAAGCGTCCCGCCGGAATAATCGCTACCCCGAAGAATCCCGGCAACCCGAAGCACGGTACCGGAATTGATATGACACGGCCGCCGAAGGAAAATCCGAGCGCCGAGGCGTGCAAGGGAGCGGAAAGTCCGGCTACAAGAGCAATAATTATTGCAAATCGGGATACGGGGTGCATTTTTTCATAATATACTATTATTATGAGCCTAAGGGAGTATCTCCCCAGCCGGCAATTTTCCCTCATCGCCGCTTCACTGCTGGTCGCCGGCTCTCTTGTCGCTGCGGCCGACTACGCGGCCGCGCCAAAAAATGATGTGGGCTCTCTCGCCGTGAGCACCGGCGCCACGGAGGGTGCAGAGGAGGACTGGCAACATATGCTCGAGGACGTGCAGGGCGGCGCCGCGTTCGCATCTCTGCCGGAGCCCATATCGGAAGGCGAAATAGAGGATCTCCTTGACTCCGCGAAAAGCGACAACATGACCTCCACCGTGGCCCGTTCGCTACTTATAAAGCTCACGGCCGCCAGGACCGAAGGCCTTGGCGGCGACATCCCCACGCAGGATGAGATAGTTGGGGATGCCCTCGCGCGCATGGAGACGCTGGCGCCGGAGCTTTATACCGCGGCCGACCTTGCAGCAGTTGCCTCCTCGCCACAAACCCTCCGTGCATACGGCAATGAGGTCATGGGAACATTCGGCGCTCACGCACAGGCTAACTCGGAAAGCGCCTTTCGCGCGTTCGCGCTTGCCGTGGACAACAATTCCGAGACGGAGATAGAGACGCTGGAAGCGATAAGCGGGCACTACGCCGCGCTCGCCCGCGACCTTGCAAGGCTCTCCGTGCCGAGCACTCTTGTTCCATTACATTTGCAGGCGACTAACAATTTTTTGCACATAGCGGAGGCGCTGGGAGACATGAGACTGGTTCAAGGCGATCCGCTCCGGGGCTTAAGCGGATACCAGCGTTATCGCTCCTTGATGAGCGAGCAGGCGCGCCTTTTGACAAATGTCGCCGAAAGCCTTCGAACGGGCGGTATAATTTTCAATAAAGAAGACCTGGGGATCGCATGGAGCATCTTTCTAAATTCATGAACTCGAATCGGAGCCGACGCATCATTATTATCGTACTCGCGGCGATTTTGTTCGTTCTTGTCATAGGTTTTTTGTGGTATCTATTTTTCTGGAAAGGAGGGGCGGGTGGAGGAGCAACAACGGGCGGAGAGTTCGGCTCGGGCGCCGGGCGCTCCGCGACCAGCACGCGCGGCACACAAACAAATATTCCAAATGATATAGGCGGGGCGGGGCGTGGAACGGCAACGCGCGGCGACGGTGGCGGAACCACGGGGGCAGGAGCGGGCGCGCAAACCAATATTCCACTTAACGCGGATGGCACGTTTACGGGAATAACAAGCACGGGTGTCATGATTACCGGCACGCTTGGCTCCGGAAACAACTTTACCGGCACTGCCGATTCGGGAGCATATATAACCGGTACGATTATCGGCAATACGTTCACCGGCACCTTAAACGGACAGATCCTTACGGGCACCATTATTCAAAGCGGTACTACAGGAGGAACGGAAGAAAATATTACGATTGACGGCGGAGGCCAAAATATTGTCACGCAGACGCCGCTTAAAGAGACTTCTTACGTGCCTTACGCACAGTGGCTCGGTCCGCCGGCACGCGGCGGGAGCGGCAATGACATTGGCGGCGGCGGTTCCATTACTACTTTTGTCCCGCGTACCGCGGACCAGCTTAATCAGAGCGGCACGGGAGGGACAGTTTCGGTGCTTCCCGGCGGGATGACTCAAGAAGGGCAGAGACAGAGCGGAAATTTAGGGCTCGGGCTTGGTATTTTGGGCGCGACTGCGGGCGCATGCCTTGCCTCGCAGGTGTTCGGAGTGCTTGGCGGCACGGGGCAATCGGCACTCGAAGGAGCCGCGGCGCTCGGCGTAGGCTTTGTGCTCGTATATGACATAAATTCCAACCGCAAACTTTCCCAGAATCAATTCAAGGATCTGCAGGACTGCCTGACGCGCACTATAGCCAAAGCCGCTCTACAGCAGATGACCGCGAGCATAGTCAATTGGATAAATTCCGGATATCAGGGCAAGCCGTCTTTCGTTACCAATTACGAGCGCTTTTTCACCAACGTGGCCGACCAGGCGGCCAGCGAATTTATAAGGGGCAGTGCACTCTCGTTCATGTGCTCGCCGTTCCAGCTACAGGTGCGCATAGCCGTCGCGCAGAGCTACGCGCGCCGCAGCGCCCCGTCATGCACACTCTCCGGCGTCATTCGCAACATCAACGGCTTCATGAACGGCGACTTCTCGCAGGGAGGCTGGCAGGGACTGCTTTCCTTTACCACGATGCCGACAAACAATCCTTACGGAGCTTACTTCTATGCGCAGGCGGGCTTGCAGACGGCCCAGCAAAATGCCGTCAATAAAGCTAACCGCAATCTCTCGCCGGGGGGCTTTATTGCGGTTACAAAAGAGAAGAACTGCCGGCTTGTTAACGGTAGCCGCGTTTGCGACAGGGAAATATCGACGCCGGGTAAAATAGTCGAAAGCTCCCTCGAGACTACTCTTCAGACGAGCTTTCACCAGCTGGAGCTTGCGAATTATTTCGACGAGATAATCTCGGCGATGATACAACAGCTTATGACCCGTTCGCTTACACAGGGACTCTCCACGCTCGGGAGCGGCGGGAGCGGCGGATATCAGGGCGATTACCTGACTCCTGAACAACAGCAGGCACAGGCAGAGGGGCAGGCGCTGCTTACGCGAATGCAGGGGAGCGTGGTGCTAGCCCAGCAGTTCGGCGCGGCGGCGCAGGGGAGCATTGCCGACTTGAGCCACGCCCAGGGACAGCTCCAGCAATTGGTCAACTGCTGGGAAACGGCGTCCTCCACCGCAACCTCGATGGCGCGACAGCTACAGGCGGCGCAGAACGCGGCGGCGGCTTTTGCGGAGCAGAATTCGCTTAATTCCGAAATTGACGGGCAGAACGCGCAAATAGCGCGCGCCAATTCGGCGATAGCGAAGCTGCAGGACCTGCAGACCCGCGTGTTATATATCGCTTCCATGACGGATGTCGAATCCGTGGCGCGCGAATATGCAGCCACGCAAGCACGGGGAGAAATCATGTCACAAACAGACGTAACGCAGACACTGCAGGACCGCGCAGCCCTGCAGTCGCGCATGGCCGCGCTAAACCAGCAAACCGCCGCGGAATTACAACGATGCAATGCGTTTAGGTAGGAAAAATAATATTCTGGGCGCGACTTTGGTCGTCTTTGCGGCAATTTTTGCTCTATATATTTTTACTCCAAACGCGGAGGCCGGTATTCGATACGGTATAGCGCGATCTGCATGTACAGCCCTCGGTGGAAGCGTTGTCCTCCCAGATAACGGCGGACTACAAGTTAACTGTAATGTTCTAGATAATCCCTCTGACCCAACAAAAGCGGCTCAAAATGATCCGGGTGTGGCGAGTATTGATACTGGCAACACCGACACCGACTTTCGCTGCAATCTCATCATACGATTCCCGAATTGCGTCGCGGCGATGGTTTACTGGTTGTTCCCGGGCATCGGAAGTTATCTGGCGTTCATCGGCGCATACTTCCTCGGCCTTATCGTCCAACTTTCCTTAGATAGCAGCGCATATGCCCTACAGTTTTTAACCGACGCGTGGACTGTCGTTCGCGACATCGCGAACATGGCGTTCATATTTATTCTTATATACATTGCATTCGAGATAATGCTGGGCGCCGAGACCGCTGGCACCATGCGGCGGCTCGCATGGGTCATAGCGATAGCGCTTATCGTAAACTTCAGCTTCTTTATAACGCGCGTCGTAATAGACGCGGGCAATATACTGGCAGTGCAGTTTTATAACAGTATTCCAGTTCCAGCGGGCACGCCCGGGATCGGCCCCGGAAACGCCAAAGACCTTTCAGCCTCCATAATGAACGCGGTCGGAGTGCAAAAACTTTATGGCGCCGGCAGTTTCGAATCCGCAAAACTGGCGGCAAAAGGCACTTGGAGCGGGGTCATTCTATTTAGCGTGGTCTCCATATCCCTCGGACTCATACTTTACGGGCTTTTCTTCATATTCCTTCAGGTGGGGCTCAAGTTCCTGATGCGGGTAGTCGCTTTATGGTTCGTGATAATAGCATCGCCTCTCGCGCTTGTATCCAAAACGCTCAAGCAGACCGAGGCGTTTTATAAGACGTGGCAGGACTACCTGATCAAATTCTCCTTTTATCCCGCAATATTTCTATTTATGTTCCTTCTGCTGACCACATTCCTTACGCAAATGATGGACGGACAGCAGGGAAAGAACATCTTCTCGACGCTGGCGGGCGCGCAGAGCGCCCCCGGATCGCCGGGCGATGTCGTATTCGGCGCGCTTATTGCGGGGGTTTTTATCCGCATGGCATTCGTCGTTGTACTCCTTTACGTCGGCCTCAAAGCCGCGGACTGGGTAGTCCAGCAAGGCAACGGGCTGGCGCAGAAAGCGACCGGCTGGATTGGCGGTGCGATGTCCGGCGTCGCTCGCTTTGGCGGCAGACAGATGCTCCGCGGCGGCGGCCTCGCTTTTCAACAGGGTGTCGGCCGTGGGGCCAATAGGCTGGCCAATCAACTATCTGACTCGCGCTGGACTAATCAACCCGGTTTGCGCGGCTGGCTAGGGTATCGCTTGAGGAGAAACGTCGTAGAGCCCGTAACGCGGACCCGTGTCGGCGGCGCGCGATCATTTGCGGAATTCAGGACCGCGCAAAGAACGGAGACACGGGAGCGCGGCGACAACATGCGGCATATTCTTAATCGAGAGATGGTGGACCGCCTACGGACGGGCGGTCTTGCCGCTTTAGGTCCCGACGAAACCCAGCGTGTCGAAAACTTAAGTCTCCAGCAGCAGGAAAGATTAGGGGCGGATCGCACGGAACTTATTGCAAGCCATGCGGTGCCAGGTAGTGGTGGAGAGAGGTTCTGGAACGACCGAAAAATGCGCACTCTGCGCAACAGCACCAGCGACCGCAGATTTAATGACGCCCAGCAAGACGTGATTTACGCGGCTT